>JABJMI010000404.1 GCA_018659505.1 Planctomicrobium sp. | reverse complement strand
GTCCGTGATCTCTTTGAATGTTCCATTACCGAGGTTCTCATAAAGTTGGTCCTCTGTGATTAAATCATCATCGCCATCTCCATCGAAGTCAGCCCAACAACTCAGCGCCCACAGCGGAGGGTCTTCTGAGCGAACAATCCCTGCCTTAAGGGTTGATTCAACGAAAGTCCCTTGACCAGTACCTCGGTACAGGCGATTGCCATCATCGAGATCATCAATGAAGACATCCAGATGGCCATCTTCATCATAATCCGTGACATACACCCCGCCTGTGTTTGGTTTGAAAGCGACTTCGTTCCAGTTGTCTCGACGACCTTCGGAAACCAACCCGCTACGTGCTGTCCAGTCTTCAAATAGAGACTGCTGCGAACTGATGACTCGTTGATTTATTACCGAAACACCTTGTATCCAGTCAGCAGCTGTGCCAACATCTTCGCTGACATTGGAGAGCGTGAGTGCAAACTCGGTTTCTAATTCAACCGGTTTGGAATCCTTGGTGCCAGCAATTCTCATTCTCCAAACACTATTAAAACTGCCAGCCAATTCGTCACGCTCGGTCGGAATGAGTCTTACTAAACCAATACTCGAACGACAATGATTTGCAGTTGGATCAAAATGAGATCGCAGCTGTTCAAGCCATCTCATGAGTGGGATCGAATCAGAATGAATGTCAGGTCTATTAGAACTCGTCTGCGATACTTGATTCTGTAGATGTGAGATCGGTTGGATAGTCTCTACTGGAACCACCACACAGGTTTTATTGGTTGCCAGTTCCCAGGCCGAAAAATCTCCAGAGTTCATTCCCTGCTTGAGTAGAGGGAAGACCGTACGTTCAATGACGAAACCCAGATGTTCCACATCCCAGAGGTGTGATCGTTGTTCATCTGAAAGAGCTTGGTCAGCAGGTGTCACACTGTCGTCAACGAGCTTGACGTCGATGGGTGAGGTCGCTTCAGATTCGGGATGTTTCTGGTTGGAATTCCCGCACCCCAAAACAGACACTACAATGATTGGTACAAAGTAGCGGAGAAAAAATCTAATTCGTAATTTGCTGCTGCCAGGAGTCAAATAATTATCTTTTTCTAACAAATTGGTTTCCTCCCTTATAAGATGGTAACACAAGTCGTTTCGCTGAGCAAACTGGAGGAGCTGTTCTGCCAGGGCCAACGTCTTTTCTAATTGAGGTATGGTGCGTAGGATATCTTTGCCTCAAAAGTCTCCGAGGTGACAACCGAAGTCAACTTCTCGAAATTCTCACTCACATTCAACCTTACTGCAATGTTGTAGCCTGAAAGAACTTCCAACGAATCCAATTCAAATTCGTTATGAGAATTTTTTGCTGAGAGCTTGGGCAATGAAATCTCGCTCTACTTTTGATCGTGGAACTCTGTTCTCGAACCAACTCCGAATGTCGGCGTCTAGTCCGACGCCGTGCATGAAGTTGTACAATGCTTTGTTGAGTCCAACTCCGAGGGAATCGTGATCGACGTCAGTTGGATCTATGAAGTCAATGTCATTCTTGGCGAATGAAACCGCGGGCAAAGGGACGAGTTGAATGCCGTAATCTTCCGGGTTTTTCCCGACCGGTGAGTGAACTGTACAAGTGAAGCGATGGAAGAACCCGGACTGAATGCAGTCTTCCTCAAACAACTGCCGAACGTATTCCAAAGCATCGACGGTGTCTCGTGCTGTTTGTGTCGGAAACCCATACATCAGGTAGGCGTGAACAAGTACGCCGACATCGCTGAACGCCCGTGTCACACGTGCAACTTGTTCAACCGAGACGCCCTTCTTCATCAGATTCAGAAGTCGATCCGAGGCAACCTCCAGACCACCGGAAATCGCGATACAGCCACTCTCGGCGAGCAGTTCACACAGTTCGGGAGTGAACGATTTTTCGAAGCGAATGTTTCCCCACCAGGAGACCGTCACGTTGCGACGAATCAGTTCTTCCGCCATCGCTTTGAGTGATTTGGGTGGTGCGGCTTCGTCCACAAAGTGAAAACCTGTCTCTCCTGTTTCTTGGATAATTGCTTCGATGCGATCGACCAGAGTGGTCGCTGCGACTCCGTCGTAGCGACCAATATAGTCCAAATTGACATCGCAAAAACTGCACTTCTTCCAATAGCAACCGTGAGCGACGGTCAACTTGTTCCAGCGACCATCTGACCATAATCGATGCATCGGATTGAGCATGTCCAGTGTCGACAAATACTGATCAATTGGCAGTCCATCCCATGTCGGAGTGCCGACTTCAGCGAAGGGGACATCTGGTTCCAAATGATTGATGAATTGAACTGCAGGAGAGTAGCTCTTCGTCGAATTATTCTCTCTTACAAAGGTTCGTACAAGTTGCTGTTGTGGTCGCTCGCCACGTAGGTGTTCTAGCAACGCCAAGAGAGGACGTTCTCCATCATCCAGCGTGATGTAATCGTAATAGTCGAAGAGGCGGGTTTCCGTAATCTCCCTCAGTTCCGTATTCACAAACCCGCCACCCAGTACAGTGATAATCTCGGGGTGATTCGACTTGATGGTCTGAGCAATTCGAAACGCTGCATACACGTTTCCAGGAAACGGTACAGACACGAGCACGAGATTTGGTTGGTGTCGAGTAATGGCAGCCAGCGTCAAATCGTGCAAGTTACTATCAACGAGATTCATTGGTGCAGCGAGCGCATCAGCGAGCGGGTCGAAAGTCGGCTGACTGGCTGCTAGCGATTCTGCATACCGAACAAACTCGAACCGCGGATCAATCGCTTCACGTAGGACGTCGGCGAGGTCGCTGAGATATAACGTCGCAAAATGTCTCGCCCGATCCTGAACACCTAACGCACCAAACGCCCAACCGAGCGGATCACCACCAGCATCATCTTCTTCGTCTTCATAGGTTTCCAATGCGTCAAACCGAGGACCTTCAGGAAGAAACATGCGACTATTGATTCGATGCGCCAGGGTGGGATCACGCCCTTGCAGGAACGCAATGACTCGATCAATCGTTGCTAAGTAATTGTCAAACTGTTCACAGAAATTGCTAACGACTAGAGATCGCTTCTTCGATGAGTTGGTCTCAATCTGCGCGAAGACACTTTTTAAGCCGGTCGATGACAACAACTTCAGCACTAATGCCAGAGCCAAATCTTCCTGAACGGCATCGACTCCACGGGACCGCAGAAACCCGGTCAAGTATGCAGTCGACGGATAGGGCGTGTTCAACTGAGTCATCGGCGGGATGATAGACAGGACGCGCGGCGAGTTGTTTAAGTTTCGGGTCAAGAAAAGTTGATGTCAGTACTGAGATGATTATTAACAGATAATACAAGGAGTGTTGGCAAGACCAACCGCTATCAAGCCAAGAGTGTAACTGATCCCCGATAAACCACGACCCAAGCTTTGGTACCCCACTTGAGACAGAGAATGCTCGCTGCCGTCCAGTCTTCCTTAGGCGCTTCCGGGGACTTGAGTGGAATGGTAGGTAATGTCCCTTCTCCCCACGTTCGATCACACAGACCCTCAAGAAGTGATCCAGGCACACATTTTCTCACCTGCCGAAAATACTGATAGTCAGTTTTTTTGTACCAGTTGTTATTTCACGATTTGACAAGTAATTCAACTGGTGAAGTCTTACTACAGATTTAAAGACTCTAATGCTTGAACTAATTCCGGATGCTGGAATTGAAATGACTGCTCTTCCGCTGTCACGGGCATGACCCTCGCGCTGGCCAAGATTAACGCCTCTGCCATCTCACCGAGAACCAGCTTGGCTGCAAATTTGGGCATGGGAATCAGAGTAGGTCTGGAGATAACTTTCCCAAGAGCTTTTGTGAATTCGTGATTCGTACAGGGATTGGGAGCAGTCCCGTTGACTGGTCCAATCATGCTCTCGTTTTCGACTGCGAAGTGGAATAAACGAGCGATGTCTTCCAGTGAAATCCAACTCCAATACTGTTTTCCATTCCCCATATTTCCCCCGACACCAAGCTTGAACGGAGTCAACATCGCCTTGAGCGCTCCTCCTTCTTTGGCGAGGACGACTCCTGTTCGAACATGAACGGTTCTGATCCCTGCATCACGGGCAGCGTCCGCTGCTTCTTCCCAATGCACACAAACTTCAGGAAGATAGCCTTCACCTGGAGGACTCGATTCGGTTAAGACCTCTGTGTCACGATCACCATAGTATCCAATTGCAGATGCGACGATAAACGCTTTCGGCTTCGCATCCATTTGAGAGATCGTCTTCGCTAGCAGTTTTGTGGAGTTCACCCGGCTATCGTAGATCTTCCGTTTTTTATCTTTCGTCCAACGTCCCTCAGCGATGCTCTCACCAGCGAGATGCACCAAAACATCGCAGCCATCCAACACCGCAGGATCCATAGTTTCTGCTTGTGGATCCCATTGCCGTTGCTGGTCGTCTTTGGGCTCGCTGCGAGTTAATGCAATGACCTTGTGTCCGGCATCTTTCAGAAGCGGGAGTAAAGCGTTTCCTACCAGTCCACCAGCACCAGTGACATAAACATTCATCAAATTTCTCCCGGCTTAAGATTCTCACCCATTCAAACTGCCAGAAAGAATTCTAACAGTTTGAATCTTGATCTTTACAGGAGATCTTAGAAGCAAGAGGGTATTTGACCATTCGTTGCCAAGAAAACAATGCAATGAATGAGTTCAGCTTAGCGGACGAGTAAAGACCTTATGGAGTTCCCGGTACAATCATGGGCATACTGGAACCCGATTGATTCTGGTATTGATTTCGTGTTCTGACCGGTTCCGAGTATCCAATTTGCTGAATTCCTGAATTGTAATTCTGAGAGTTGTTGGAGTTCATTGAAGAACGATACGGCGGTGGCTCTACGACGTTCTGATAAGAATTTGCATCATAGTAATAGTTGGAATCCTGCCCCTGCCGTTGAGGAGTTCGTCCTTGTTGATATCTTTGAATTGATGGCTGATCTGATTGTCCATCAGGTTGCGAGCGATGCGAATAAGGATAGGGGGGAACCGAATTCTCTTCCTGTTGTTGTGGCTGTTGAATTTGCTGTTGTGGCGATGAATTGACGGGGACCATGCCTCCATATTCAGCTGGTGAGGTGATTCTCGGTCCACCGGAAGATGGAATATGCGGAGTCAACGGACGCTGATTCCTGACATCTTGAGTCTGCTGGTTCAGTTGAGATTGTTGGTGCATTCGTTGATCGCGAAGTTGCTGTTCCATCTGCAACTGCTGACGCTGCATGTTTAATTGAGCTTGTTGGTGCTGGTTTGGCTGTTGCGGATTCGATTGCATTTGAGAATCATATCGAGACGCCGTCCCAAATTGTCCGTACTGATTTGCAACTTGTGACCCAGGTAACTGTTGTCCCATTGAATTGACGGCTGGTTGCTGATGATTCGCCTGACTCAAATCCATAGGCGGCAGGTCAGTCGGCAACATTCGTTGAGCTTGGCCGAAACTTCCACCGTTCCAGGTCGATTGCATTCCGGGTTGCTGATTTGGTGCGGTCTCGTTGACTGCCGGGAACATATTCCCGGGACCAACTCCCATTCCCAATTTTGCAGCTTGTAGACTGGCTGCATCATAAGCATTTCGGTTTGAAGCATTCGTCCCCGCTGCCTGTTGTACATTTTGTTGGGAGTATTGTTGGTGTTGATAATTGTTTCTCTGATTCTGGCTAGTTTGTGATTGTCGTGATCCGTGCGAAAGATCAATTGGAGTTCCTTGAATCTGCGAACTGTTAAGCGTTTGCGGTCCTGGATATGGCTGCATCGTTTGTTGCTGTTCGTAGTTAACCTGTGTTGCCCCATCTTGAGAGAGGCTTCCCCATGGCCTCCGGAGCGGATCTTCGTTTGGGCGCGGTTGGACTTGCGAATACTGCGCATTCGAATTCTGTGACTGTTGTCCACCACCTTGAGCGATATCGTTTTGTTGCTGCACTCTAGCTGTTGAATGCTGCATTCCAGGTCCGTTGAACTGCTGAGTTCTTTGTCGATTCTGCTGACCTTGCACAAACTGTTGTCGCTGTGCGAATTGTTGTTGTTGGTAGGGGGACATCTCAGAGTATTCATTCTGAGGTGAGAATGAATTCTGATTTGTCGAAGAAATTTGCTGACTCGGAAGCTGGCTGGGTGAGTTTGCCAGCATTTGAGGTCCGCGTTGAGTTCGTGACTGATCAGGTCTCAGCTGACCTGTTTGAGAATTGATCATGACGGGACCACCATTCAAATTTTGGCTCCCTTCCCGATCAATCAAAGCAAGACGCTCTTTTAATTGTTGCTCATTGAGTTGCGATTCATTGTGCGGTGGATACTGATATCCACTCGCGGAGTTGTGGAACTGCATCATTTCCTGCCGAGAAGCCGTGACGTTTCTCGCTGTCTGCGTTTGCTGAACCTGCGGAGTGATTTGTGGCTCGGAATTGCTTCTCGAAAACAACTTGTCTACTAACGATTGATCTTGCGAGTTCGCAGCGAGCTGAGTTTGGTTCTGAACCACCTGTCGCGCTTCTTCAGGACTCATGACTTGCGCGAGCACAGACTGTGCTTTGCCGGGTTGTCCCAGTTTGGCGTAGACCTCTCCCAGATGTTTCACAGCGTCTACATTCCCAGGATCGATCTGCGAGGCTCGGGACAGATATCGTTCGCTCTCCTGAAGTCGATTCTGCAATAAATATGAGTAGCCTAAATTACCCAGAATATTGGTGTCACCCGGCGCTTGAGCCAAAGCGAGTTGATAATGTTGTTCAGCGACTTGATAATTTTTCTCTAGATCGGCAACAACTGCCAGTCCGTGCAGCGAATCGACATTCCCTTTGGGTTGGAGCTTCAATGCTTTCCGGAAATTATCTTTTGCGGCAGAGATGTGGCGGTCGTCTTGATCCTGATACCAAGAGACAATTTCCTGCTGACCACGTTGTACATATTGCTCAACTTGCAGCGATTCGTTGGATGCCTTTTCTTTGATCTCACTCAGAAACTGTTTTGAATTCTCTTCGATCTCAGCTTGAGACTGGACATTCTTCTTAGATCCGGGCAATAGATTCGCCGGATTAAGCTTTGATGAGAAAATATCAGCTGTTTGACAGCCCGTGAGTAGCGTGCTGCAACAGAGAATTGTGTAAGCAATCCGTTTCATGATCGATCCATGCGAGACAGATTCGCGTCACCAGATTGCTTCCAATCATCTTGATTTTCAGCAATATGGTTTAATGATAATGGGGGGAGGAATTTCTGAATTTGCCGGAATCGGCAGTATGGAAACCACCCGAATAGGGGATATTCGAGCATCGTACAACAGTTACTAACGAAAACTTGATTCTGTGTCGAGATCTGTCTGAATGAGGGTCGGCGACCACTTGTTGATTGAAATTCATCAACGAAGATTTATGCAGATTTCGCAAACTGAAATGGCTGTCCAGCGACATCATACCCAGGTCTCAGTGCCACGTTCGCAAGTAATCCAATTCCCAGACATGTTGTCACAAGCGAGGAGCCTCCGTAACTCAAAAGAGGTAAGGTCAAGCCAGTGATCGGAGCCAAGCCGACTGTCATTGCCATGTTAATTAATGCTTGTGTGCCGATCATCGCAACGACCCCGGTGGCAATGAGTCTTCCAAATGGATCGCGGGTCTTCGCTGCGATTTGTAACCCACTCAGACAGAATCCTGTGAATATCACCAAGACTGCCAATGTCCCCGGCAGTCCCCATTTTTCACCGATCAGGCAGAAGACAAAGTCAGTTCTACCCGCTGGAAGCCGATAGGCTGCCGGATCGTCTAACGGCATCCCGGTGACTGAACTTCCCCACACTCCTCCTAAGGCGAGCATCTGTTTCGATTGCCAGAGGTGATATCCATCACCAGTCTGAGGTTCACCCTCATCCACTTGCAAGAAGACGGTCGTCACGCGCGACTTTTGCTCCACGCTCATCACTGACCACAACAAAGGTAGCACCGCAATACCTGCGAGTAATGTCGCTCCCAAGTGTCGAAATTTCGCTCCTGCCACAAAGAGGACAGCGAACAAAACCGGGAAAAACAAAAGCGATGTTCCTAAATCAGGTTCTCGAAGAATGAGTAAGACCGGCAAACATGTCATCAAAAATGGAACGACCAAACCAAGAAAGGTACGGTGATTCTCCCGGAACATGAGGTATCGACTAATCGCCAGAATGTAAGCAACTTTGGCTAATTCAGAAGGTTGCAGGAACATAAACCCCAGTGAAATCCAGCGACGAGCACCGTTTCGAGGGGGAAAGAAATAGACAGCGACCAACAGTACGATTGTCGCGACCAGTGCGGGATAAGCCCATTCTTTGAGTTGCCGATAAGGAACAAACAAGCTTCCGAACATGGCAAACGCAGCAAAGAACATCCACATCGTCTGTCGCGGTGCGTACTCTCCCCACGTTGCGAGTTCATCACCTCGACTGATGCCTGAAATGCCTAAGATCAGCAACAGCATCGTCAAAAGTGAGATCGCAACCAACGTCCAGGGGATGCTTCGTCCTTGATGCATCGGTAAAAAATAAAGAACTTTGAAGATAGAAATCAATAAGTGCCGGAGCGACATCGTTCCGGCACTTATTATCTTATGTTGTTTTCACAAAACTCCGAAAGATCATTTCACGTTCTTGAGAACATAAGTTCGATTCTTAGGCTGATTGATCTCGAAAATCTCATCTTCGAAAGTCTTCGCCTGTTTGTTCAACTCAGCGACTCGCTCATTCAAAACTTCGATTTTCTTATCCAAGGCAGCCAGCTGCTTCTGAAGTTGTTCATTCTCAGGTGCTTCTGCGGCACTCCGACGTGTCCGTGCATATTGCTGGAAATCTCGCCACTGATTTCGCATTGGACGAACAGCCACTTCATTTCGCTCTTTATTTTTCATTGCGACAGCAAGTGCCTGCTGATACTGAGGAGTTTTAGGATTGCCTTGCAACTCGATATGTCGACCAAGCGCGTTGGAGTTGTATTTCCCTACAACTTCACCGTCGATTGTTAGTTCGTACATACCGGGATCAAGACCATGGATTTCCAGCATCTCACCACTCAGTTTGTGACCGAGTCTTGTTAATCTAACTCCGTCGGCAGCATCTTCTGGTAAGACCCACGGCAATGACTTGGCGTGCCACTGAAATGTGATTCCATCTTCAGTTGCTTCGACTGCTGACATTTCTCCGCCAGTTGTCTCGCTTCCCCAGCTTCCGTCAGCATTCTTGAAAACCTTGACATTCGAAACTCTACGTGCCAAACCCAAGTCATCGATCATCGCAGTTGCCATCACCACTTGACCAGACGGACCAGGATGCACAGCATCCGCAATCAAAGTGAACTCAGGATTAGATTTTCGTTGTTGAAAAGTAATTTGATTCAACGGTCCCCACATGTCGACGAACCCAAGACCTCTTGCAGTCGCAATCTCCCGACACCAGGTTCCGTAATAAGCCAGAACGGAATTGTACATCGTGACGGAATCTGGATCTCTTTGACGACGAGGCTTAATACGTGCAGCCCGTGCATCAAACATCGTCGGTGTCATCAGAATTGGAGTCGCCCCCGCATCAACAATTCGATCAGCGACCTGAATCATATCCTGTCGATATGTTTTGAATGTTTCGTCGTGGTAAGGAATGTAGGTTCCGTCATTCATTCCCAAAAGCACCGAAACATATTTCGGTTTGTAAGCAGCGACATCATCATCGAATCGCTGCAACGCATCCCAGGCACGAGCCCCACCGACTCCAGAGTTATGGAGCTTCAATCGCATCTCAGGAAAGCGAGTATAGAAGTAGTCTTCCACATACTGCGTGTAGAGACATTGATGCGTGATACTGTCACCCAGAAAGACAATGGAATCACCATCCTGCAACACAAGCCTTGCCAGCGGGGACGGGAACTGAACTGGCTCAGCATCTTGAGCATGCACTGCACCATGCAAGAGCGAAACTGAGAATAAAAGTAGAACGAGTCGTCGCATCAATCGTATTCCTTGAAAAGAGAGAGATTCTGTCTTCAATCATGGTAGACTAAAACGATCAGAATTTGCTATCAGAGAGAGAGAATGCAGGACGTACCAACCTTATTTTCTGAAGATTATCAATCAGCCAGAAAAAGTTTCTGCGATGCTGCATTATCAAAAGGTTGGTCGCTGCAATCACATCAGCGAGATGGAGGTCGCGACGGAGAATTGTTTACCGACATCGCCAGAATCGGTGCTGAACATCCACGAAAGTTATTCGTTCTCTCTTCCGCATTACACGGGGTCGAAGGCTTTCTCGGATCAGCGATTCAACGACAACTGTTAGAAACGCTAGATATCAAACAGATTGAAAACTCTCAGTCAGCGATATTGATCGTCCATGCACTCAACCCCTTCGGCTTTGCAAGAATCAGAAGGTTCGACGAGAAGAATGTCGACGTGAATCGTAACTTCCTGCTACCGGGCGAAGACTACAGCGGATCACATCCATTTTACCGCCAGTTAGATTCACTATTGAATCCCAAGAAATGGTCGAAATGGGAACTTCCTCCACACGTTCAAGCTCTCATCAAAATTCTCCCTTACGGAGTTCAGAACCTTCAACAGGCAATCGCACAAGGTCAGTATGATTATCCCCTCGGTCTTTTCTTTGGCGGGAATGAACCAAGCTCAACAATGCAAATGATTCAAGAGACTTTACTCCCTGAGTTTCAGCAAGCTCAGGAAGTCCTGCACCTCGACGTTCATACCGGTCTCGGAAAGCGAGGAGATGTACAACTTCTTTACGATTATCAATTACAACAGAGTGAAGAGAATCAACTACAAAAGTTGTTTGGCAAGCAATTTAAAATCAATAACGTCAGCGAGCACTATGAAGCTGTGGGAAGTTTTTATCGTTGGCTAAGAAATCATGCCCCACAGACTGCAACTTTCTGCTGGGAGTTCGGAACCTATGGACCAATCACTGTCTTAGATGCCTTACGATCTGAAAACGCAGCCTCCCATTGGAGCGACCGCGGTTCGAAATCTTTCGTGAAAGCAAAAGAAAAACTGAAAGAAGCCTTTTGCCCTCAATCACCCAAATGGCGAACGCAGGTTCTCAACGCAGCACAAGAGAAAACAGAAACAGTTGTGGGTCAATGGCTATTGAAGTAATTCTCATTATCATTTCAATACAAGAAATTATTCACCACGGAGACACGGAGAGCACTGAGGAAAGAATGGTTCAGCACCAACCATTTTGAAATTCAATCCACTGACCCCAAGATCATCTTTCCATCCCACGGATAACATAATTATATCGTAAGCGTTACGGATTTGGTTTCAGAGACAGCTCGAGAACCACGAAATACACGAATCGCACGAAAGAAAAAAACTCTGAATCGCTTCAGGTCAGCGAGTATTGGCGATACAGGCTCGATGCAAAATCCTGCTTATCAAGCTTTCAAAAAAAGTTTAGACAGGATGAACATGATTGACAGGATAAAGTGAACACTTTCGAATTCGATGAACAGAAAACATGTACAATCAAACGATTGTCTTACCAGTTTGGGTTCGTTTCAGCCAAAAGAAGATTGTTGAATTTGAGGAGGGCATCGTAACACTTATCCTGTTCATCATGTCAATCCTGTCTAACATTTACGGAATAAGAGAGACAGGGTAGTCAGTCACTGAATTCTTTTCGTTTCATTTGTGTGTTTCGTGGTCAGCCAATAGTTTCATCGCTTTCAACGTATCGTTCTTTCACTTCTCCGTGTCTCAGTGCCTCCGTGGTGAATTACTTTTTCTTTTGAATCCAGAAACAAAACCATCCGAAGAGCCCTAATTAACATGCACATACTCATCATCGGCTGCGGTTACGTCGGCAAGCGATTTGCAGAACAGGCTCTCGAACGTGACTGTCAGGTCAGCGCCTTAACACGTAGTCATCAGCGAGCGGAAGAACTCGCAGCGATGGGCATTCAACCGGTGATTGGGAATGTCTTAGATGTCGAGTCTCTCCAAGGACTCCCCAAAGCGGATCTCTGTTTATATGCCGTCGGGTATGACCGATCTGCCAGCGATGATAAACGAGATGTCTATGTCACTGGTCTCAGAAATGTCCTTACTGAAATCAAAGAAACGATTCCGCAGTTGATCTACATTTCCAGTACGAGCGTTTATGGAGAATCATCAGGGGCATGGGTGAATGAGAAAACCGATCCACAGCCAGCCAACGAAAGCGGAGAAATTTGCCTCGCTGCCGAACAAGTTGTTCGAGAGTTCTATCCAATAGAAGATGAAAGTAGAAACGGAACCATACTGAGGCTCTCTGGGATCTATGGTCCCGGTCGTTTGATTGGAAGAAAAGAACAATTACAAACTGAGAAACCGATCTCAGGCAATCCAAATGGCTGGCTCAACCTGATTCACATTGATGATATTCTACAAGCGTTGTTTCGTGTGGCTGACTCTTCAAGTGAGTCGCCTCTCTATCTACTCAGCGATGAACAACCAAACCGTAGAATCGAATTCTACTCAGAGTTGGCAAAACAGTTGGGGACGCCTCCCCCAGTGATGCCAGACAAGCCAACAAACAATCTCGGAAAACGCTGTGACAGCTCATTGATTCGAAAAGAACTCGATCTCAAATTGCTAAGACCAACGATCCAAGAGGGCATTCCGGCAAGTATTACTTGATGTTAGTTTTGCAAATGATCGTTTAGCTGCACACTTTAAGTGTGCAGCTAAACAATCTTCGGTCCTTGCTGGATTGCGAACTCTAAATAGATTCAAATAGCGAAACTCGTCCGAGATATTTCCTACCTGGGGGCTTAATTCCTGACTTGCCCGCTTAACGAGGACTTCCATCAATGAATCTCACCCGCTGCATCTTTCTTGTTGGCCTATTTGCTGTCATCCCATCGATTGCCTTTGCTCAAGTGGAACCGTCATCGGAGTATGGTCCCTATTCACCAGAGGAAGCTGCCAAGAGATTTGTTCTACATCCCGATTGCAAGATTGAACTGGTCGCCTGCGAGCCGGATGTGATTGATCCGGTGCATATTGCTTTTAATACTGATGGAAAGCTGTGGGTCGTCGAATACACCGACTACCCAAACGGTCCCGGCGATGGACAACCGGGGCTCTCCCGTATTCGTGTCCTCAGCGACGATGACGAAGATGGTCGCTACAACAACCCGGTCACCTTTGCAGAGAAACTTCTGTTCGCGAACGGGTTGATGTTCTGGAAAGATGGAGTCATCGTCACCACCGATGGTAAAATTCAGTTCATGCGAGATACCGATGGAGACGGCAAGTCCGACGAGACGCAAGTCTGGTTCGAAGGCTTCGCCACCAAGAACCCGCAGCTACGCCACAACCATCCACAACTCGCCATCGACTGCAAAATCTACGTCGCCAATGGACTTCGTGGCGGCGACATCGTCCCCGGACCTGATAATCCATGGGGGCTCGATCCAAAGGCGAAACCACTCTCCATCTCCGGTCGCGACTTCCGCTTCGATCCATTGAATGGCAAGTACGAAGCGATCGCCGGCATGGGACAATTCGGCATGACCTTCGACCAGTTCGGCAACCGCTTCGTCTGCACGAACCGAAACCCCTGTCGACAAATAGTATTAGAAGACGAACAACTCAAACTCACCCCCGGCTTAAGAATCCCCCGTTTCTACGAAGACGTCGCTGCCGCGGGAGAAGACTCGAAGTTATATCCGCTCTCACGAACTTGGACGACTTCGAATTTACATGCGAATCAGTTTACGGCTGCTTGTGGGGTCTTGATATACAATGGAGGGCCATTGGTCAATGAGTTTAGTAAGAATGTATTCACATGCGATCCAACAGCTAATCTTGTGCATCGAGAAACACTTCAAAGGTCAGGACCAACATACAAAGCAAATCCTGGTCGAAAGAAAATAGAGTTTCTAGCGACAAAGGATGAGTGGTTTCGCCCAGTGAATTTATCACATGGTCCAAGTGGTTCATTGTATGTCGTAGATATGTATCGAGCAGTCATTGAGCATCCACAGTTCATGCCTACAGAGTTGAAGGATCGACCGGATTTACTACTTGGAACTGATAAGGGAAGAATTTGGAGAATATCACGACCGACTATTTCGATTTCAAAACTAGGGCTTCAAGAGCATGGCTATCATCGTGATAAGTTAGGGGCACAGCCAGTTGAAGAATTAGTCAAAAACTTGAATCTAGGTGGGACTCGATTGAAATACGTCGCACCATTCTGGGTTCGTGAAAATTCTTTTCGTCTACTTGTTGAGCGGAATGATGAGTCCGTCAAACAGGCACTTTTAAACTCAAAACATCATACTCTGTATCACATTCCCCTGCTTAACCAGAAAGGAGTGCTAACTCTCAATCATTTAAAAGACTGGTTTATCAGTAAGAAGATTGATGACATTTCAATTATGCCAGGCGGCGCCAACCTAGCTATTAAAACCGGGCAGGGAAATTTCCAGAATGATCCTAAATGGATTGAGATTGTGAATCAATTCGTAAATCGTTCTGCGTCTGGACTCGGAAACTTAAACAGTCTAAATCCTCCATTAGATAAAACTGGACAACAAATCTTTGTTGCTCCAATTATTTCTGATTTGTACTCAGTACTAGGGAATTGCGAATGGAGAAGTATTACTGCTGACAATCGAATTTCGCTGCTCAAAACTCTCATTGACGGAGCTACACCTAGCAATGCCCCTTACTGGCTCTCTACATATCTCGGAATCAGTGCAAGAACTGATTCATTGATGGTTTTCGAAGACTTACTAAGTGCTTTAAAGGGCAGCGAGTCAACTCTGATTCTCGCTCCTGTCGTGCATGACCTTGCCGAACTTGTGGCTCGTCAAAATCAGCCTGGGCAGATCGATCAATTACTGACTTCGATTCCAGCCGATACTGATCTCGATGAAGTCACGAAACTGGCTGCCGTCGCCGGCTTGGCAGATGGTTATCCTGGCGGTGCAGGAGCGCTGCGTGGTCGGGTTGCGAAACTCGATGCGGGGCAGAACGCTACGGTAAAGAAAATTCTTCACAATGCAGCTCAGCAGTTTGCGGAGAAGAAACTCGCTCCTCAGCTTCTTCCACTGGTGACATCACTGTTAAGTGTTGCGGATGATTCCGAATCGCTGCAACAACTGGTAGAAGCTACCGGATCGGGAGATTCTACTCGTGCTTCGTTGGCACTCACGGCACTTCTCAAGCGGCCAGCCGAGCAAGTCAATCCGACGCTTGTTGAACTGTTACCAAAACGTCGCGGATCTGTTCGTCGGAGTATCCTGCAAGCGATGGCGAGTAATGTCTCTCGGGCGCCGGCATTGCTTGATGAAATTGAAGCGGGGCGTGTTCCTCCGTTAGAAATTGATTCGACGATGGAGAAGATGTTCTATCGCCTTTCTGACAAAGAGATTGTTGCGCGAGCGAAGATGTTACTCAAACGTGAACCGCCAGCGGATCGGGTGAAGGTACTCGCTGACTATCAACAGGTGTTAAAGATGGACTCCGACCCGCTGCGGGGCAAGGCCATCTTCGAAAAGAACTGCGCGACGTGCCATAAAGTCGGTGATGTCGGAGTGAACGTCGCTCCCGATATTTCTGATTCACGTACCAAAACGCCAGACTTCTACTTGATGAATATTCTTGACCCGAATCGTGCCATTGATGCCAACTACTTCAGTTTTAATGTGCTGGATACCGATGGCAAAGTCCACACGGGAATCGTCGCTTCAGAAACGTCATCAGCTGTCACCTTGAAAATGCCAGAAGGGAAACTGGTCACCATTGATCGCGAAGAAATTGAACTCTTTAAGAACAACGGGGTCTCGCTGATGCCAGTTGGTTTGGAGCGAACAATCAATAAACAGCAAATGGCAGATGTCATTTCATTTATCAAAAACTGGCGGTATCTCGATGGGCAGATTCCCAAAGAAGTCATAAAGTAATTCACAATTGTCTGTGATGCCGGACACTTTAAGTGTCCGGCAAAACATTCCAACCAAGTAATATTCAATGCGCGTTCTAGTCACCGCTGGTCCAACTCGTGAGTACCTCGACGATGTTCGTTATCTCTCGAATGCCAGTAGCGGCAAAATGGGATATGCCATCGTCGCAGCCGGACTCAAAATCGGTTGGGACATGGTCCTCGTCAGCGGTCCAGTCGACTTACAACCGCCGGTTGGGTGTGAGTTTCATTCAGTGATGACGACAGGCGAGATGCGCAGCGAAACGATGAATCTCTTCCCCGATTGCGATGGAGTGATCGCTGCGGCTGCGGTTTGCGATTACAAACCGAAAGAACGCATCACCGGGAAGATCTCCAAAACCGGTGGAGCTATTCAACTCGAAATGATCGAAACGGACGATGTCCTCGCTGAGTTGGGGACCGTTAAGGAAAACCGCTGGGTCGTCGGATTCGCCCTCGAAGCGCAAAACCCGCGTGAAAACGCACTGCAAAAATTACGAAAGAAGAACTGTGATCTCATTGTCCTCAATCACCCCGATGCGATCGGTTCCCAATCGAACTCCGTCGAGTTGATCAACTCCGATGGTGAGACCGAAGAGCATTGGACCGGTGCCAAATCCGAGGTCGCTGCCGAGTTGACGAACTGGCTTTCTAAGAGAATGTCGTAATGCCAGTGATTCAAGTTGAGTTCTACGGAGTCCCGAAGCTCAAAGCTGGAATCGCTTCAACTCAAGTCGAAGCGAATACGGTCGCGGAGTTGCTGGAACAACTCAAGCAAGTTGTTCCGTCATTTGCAGATGCGTGTCTAAAAGATGATCAACTCGCTACGGACTATCTACTGAATATCAACGGCAAAAGTTTTACTCGGGACGCAAGCACGCAACTTTCAGCGGGTGATCATGTTTTGATTCTTTCCGCGGATGTCGGCGGTTAATGTTGCTTCAACATAGTTTGCCCCACACTTAAAGTGTGGGGCTAACTTCTTTCAAGCGTATCAACATCAGTTCGACTAACTTGTCATGCAATCCAATCGGCGGGCAAACGGTACAAGCTATCTCCGGATACTTAGCGATGAAGTCCTCTTTGAATTTCACTAGATCACTTGAGACATGCGAACCCTGCGAGAGAAAATACGGCAAGATCGCAACCTCGGTCGCTCCCCGTTCTGCGCATTTCTTTAAGCCGTCAGGGATTGTCGGCTCTGTCAGTTCCAGATAACCGATTTCGATGATCTCCTCATCGACTTTGTCCGAGATCATCTCAGCGAGCCGAACCAAATCGGCGTTCGCTTCCGCTCGACGACTTCCATGGGCAACGAGTAGAATGGCTGAGGGCATCTTTGTAGGCTTAGTTGAGTGATAAGTGGTGCGGGGACTATAAATGACAATCACGTCGACTTCCGATCTCCTCAATTGTAGACAATCGTGAGCAATTCCAACTCTGAATCCCCTGATGACTCGGAAGATTTCGAATCCGAGCCGATTTTGCCGACGTCGGTCGGTCCTTACTTCATCGAGAAGAAGCTAGGTTCCGGTGGCATGGGGACGGTCTATCTCGGACGGCATAAAGAGACCGATCAGTTTGTCGCTGTCAAAGTTTTACCTGCGTCGATGGCGCGTGAAGCAGGGTTCGTTGCCCGTTTTGATCGCGAGATCGAAGCGATGCGTCAGCTCAAAAACGCTCACATCGTCGAACTCTACGAAAGTGGAGAAGACGACGGTTCCTATTATTATTCAATGGAATATGTGGAGGGAGAAACACTCGCGGATCGACTGGTTCGCGAAAAAAAAGTCCCTTGGCAAGAGACGATCAAGATCGCTGTCGAGATTTGTACCGCTTTGAAATCAGCTCATAATGCCGGGATTATTCATCGCGACTTAAAACCGTCCAATCTTCTTATTGATAAAAACGGAGTTGTTAAACTCGCGGACTTCGGAGTCGCTCAAGTTTTCGCCACAGGGAAACTGACTGCCACCGGAGGAATTCTCGGAACTGCCGAGTATATGTCTCCCGAACAGGCACAAGGCAGACGGGCAACAAAGCACAGCGATATCTACTCGCTGGGAGCGGTGATGTACGTCATGCTGACCGGTCGCCCACCGTTCACAGGAAAAACACCGCTCGACATTATTCAGAAGCATCGGTTCGCACAATTCGATAGTGTGAAGCGACTCAACCCAGAAGTTCCATTCTGGCTGGATGAAATCGTCTGTAAGTCTCTTTCCAAGAAAATGGAGGAAAGGTATCCCGATGCTTATGTGCTCAGCTTGCGACTGGAAGAGGTTCTCAAGAAAGTCGAATTACAACAACAGAAGCTCGCTGAACAAGACCTGATTGGGGCAACAGCTGAAACTCTCGCAGAGAATTTGACTGAAGATGATCTTGCGGATGAAGTCGGCGGGACGCTGGTCCGCGATCTCTTTAAGGCACAACTGGAAGCGGAACAATCAAGCTCGAAGATCACAAAGCTACTCGATAATCCGTGGGTTTTGATTGGCTTGTTAATACTGATCAGCGGCGGTGCGTATGGCTTGTCGATACTGAACACACCTTCTCAGCAAGCCATGTTTGACCGTGGTGTTGAACTCATGTCACGACCTCCGGGCGTCGCTTGGGATGCTGCAAAGAATGAGCATTTCAATGAATTATTAGAGCTGGATGCTGAGCGTTGGCAACCTTTGGTGACACCATATCTCACGGAAATCAGTATCTATGAACTTCGCAAAAAGTTGTTAGGACGGTCACTCAAACAAGCAGCAATTCCCGAAACTGAACCGGCAGCGATCATCCTACAAGCGATGGAACTACGAAAACTCGGTTTGCCAACCGCTGCCCGACAACGGTTCATGGCGTTACGCACATTGCTCGACCAAACGAAAGATCAAACACTGATCGGGCTCCTTGATCAACTCATCGAAGAAACAGCCCAAGAGGCAGACCCTGAACGGTTACAGTATTTGAAAGATGCCTTAGACCGCGCCGAATCTCTTTTTGAGAAAGGCAACATCGAAGAGGCACTTTCGATTTGGTTCGGCATCAAGAATCTGTACGATCAGAATCTCGATGCGAAAGAGCTTGTCGAACTTGCTGAGCAAAGATATTCAGATGTGACGAGTGCAAAGCTCCCGAAATCACGACAAGAGATATTCAGATTATTAAATCTAGAGAATCCAGAAGAAGACAAACCACATGAACCTAAAAGATAAAATTCGTAACGTCGCTGACTTTCCTAAACCGGGCATCATGTTTCGCGACATTACCCCTCTACTCTCTTGCCCGGACACATTTCGGGAATCGATCAAGCAGCTCGCTGACCATTATCGAGATCAAAAAATTGATGCGATTGCTGCCGCTGAGGCACGCGGTTTCATCTTCGCAGCACCTCTTGCACTGGAACTCGATGTGGCATTTGTGCCTGTACGAAAACCGGTTAAGTTGCCGTTCTCCACGAATTCATTCGATTACGAGCTCGAATATGGAACCGACACTTTAGAGATCCACACCGATGCGTTTTCGGAAGGCGACAAAGTGCTGATGGTCGACGATCTGCTGGCAACAGGCGGAACGATGAATGCCTGTATCAAATTGATCGAGCAAGCAGGAGCGGAAGTCGTCAGCTGTGCATTCCTAGTGGAATTGAGCTTTCTCAAAGGCCGCGAAGTCCTCGCTCCACACGACTGTTTCGCACTTCTCACCTATGATGACGAGAATTAAGCGGTCTACGTCGATAATTGCTGTAGAAACTCAATCCTATTGTGTGTGAATGCGGAAAGTCCTGCATCCTCACAGGTGAAATGCTTGCCATTATCCGTTAACCTATCAATAATGGATGATGTACGACTGTTGCCCTTCGATTAGCAACATCTCAATAAAATTTATCTTTCATCAATATAGATGAGTCTTCCCTTTTAAAACTTAAGGACAACGTATGCCTAATAAAACGACACGGCGTGATTTTCTCCAAACCAGTGCAGCGATTGCTTCGGCTGTCTATGTGACTGGTCCCAAAGTGTATGCACAGAATGAAGAGCGTTCAGCGAACGAACGTGTTTCGTACGCCTGTGTTGGTGTGGGTGGAAAAGGGTCGAGTGACTCAGCAGATGCAGCCGCCCATGGAGATATCGTCGCCATTTGTGATGTCGACTCGAAAACCTTGGTAAAAACCGGTTCACGACCTGGCTTCAAAGAAGCTGAGCGTTTCGAAGATTTCCGCGAAATGCTCGACCAAATGGGAGACAAGATCGACGCGGTCACCGTTTCGACTCCCGATCATACTCACGCTCCTGCTGCTGCCATGGCAATGAAGATGGGCAAAGCCTGTTTCTGCCAGAAGCTATTGACACACACTGTTTGGGAAGCTCGACGACTTGTCGAAATTGCCAAAGAAAAAGGTGTGAAAACGATGATGGGCAATCAGGGAACTTCAACCAATGGTTTACGACACGCTGCCGGTTTGCTTCGTGCAGGAAAAATCGGACGTGTGAAAGAAGCTCACATCTTCACCAACCGACCCGTTTGGCCACAAGGCGGACCTCGCCCTGAAGCTACTGATCCACCACCGAATCTCGATTGGGATCTCTGGTTGAGTGCCGCACCTGAACGACCTTATGGCGACGGTGCTTACCACTCGTTCGCTTGGCGTGGCTGGTGGGATTTCGGAACTGGTGCTCTTGGAGATATGGCGTGCCATACTTTCAACATGCCGTTTGCAGGTTTGAATCTGGCAAATCCGAAGACGATCCATGCAACAAGTTCGGGGCATAACCAAGATAGTTATCCTCAGGCTTCGAAAATCGAGTTCGAATTCGCTCACCCATCAGGCGACGGCATCATGCCTGTGCACTGGTACGATGGCGGAAACAATCCTGATCCAGCGTTGCTGAAAGGGATCGATTTCAAGCACAAGTCCGGTGCCATTATCGTTGGTGAAGAGTTCACCTTGTATTCATTCCAGGATTATGGCGACAACTGGGTTCTCATCGATAACGATGGCAAAGAGATCGCTCAGAAAGATGCTCCTGAAGTTGAGTACGAACGCTCACCCGGACACTTCACTGAATTCCACGAATCGATCATCGGCAAGCGTGAACACGCGATGTCAAACTTCGCTGAGTACGCTGGACCACTCACCGAGACTATCTTGCTCGGTAACCTGGCTGTCTGGGGAGCCGCTGAAGGCGAAAGCAAGAAGATCGAATGGGATGCTGAAAACCTCAAAGCGACAAACGCACCAGAAGTGATGAATGTCGTGAAGAAGAAGTACCGTAAAAACTACGGTGAATACCTCGACGCATAGTTTTGTATCGCAAAACATTGTGTAGATAACAGCCTTGGGGGCGCTCCTCAAGGCTGTTTTTTTATGGCTTTGATGACCAAGAGTAGGCATCTTCCATTCGGCGGTTGGGTGGCTGGGGACAAATTGCTGGAGTGCACTTTCCCTTGTAAACTGAGAAATTCTGCAATTTACCCCCAGGAGTTGGAGCGATTAGTTTCTGGGGGCAGATTGTTAATGCCGTCTAATTTGACCTCATGGTTGCTTTACGACAATCTGTCCCCAGCCACCCGTCGAGAATTGTTTCAAGTATATTTAGGATTAGAAATGTTTGAATACTTGGAAAGGTATGTTGGCGTTAAGAAGCCACCTAATCGTTTCTGGACAGTCGAGCAACATGAAATAGAAAGTGCGGAAGTATGCTTGGGTTTTTCTTTTCCAGAGCAGCTTTTCGGCTTCTACTCTGAAATTGGTTCTGGATTTCTTTCTCAAGGTGTAGAAGATAAAGAGAGAGACCCAAGTCTAATCAACGGGATTTTAAGTCCCGGTGAAGTAGAAGACGTGCTTTTAGAGAATGATAATCCCGCACGTCCTTTAGAAGGGTTCACAACAAACGCAATACCTTTTTTTGATGCTGGCGAAAATACCTATTTAGTTCTTTTGCCCCACTCCGAAAAACCAAATCGTGTATATTGGCCGGACGGTAAACAAGTCGTTTCAGAAAGTCTCGATGAGTTTTTCCGTTCACTCTATCATCGAGCAGGATTTTATCGTTCTGAGTAACGAGCAGGTAGAGTCATAGAGCTAGCTGAACTGACTATAATCAGGTGTTAGTGACTTCTTTTGGCAAAGTTCTCCAATGATAGTGAACTTGGCACCATACAACTTCAAAATGTGAAGTAAAAGTAGGGTGGGCAAAGTTCGGCAATTCAAGTGAATTGTGCGGTACGCAATGAATCGTGACTCAAAATCAATTCTTCTTGACTGGAAAGATCGAGAACGTAACTCACCTTTCCCACGAGCGCTGACTTCATCCACTCTACGAAACTCAAGACTGTTTTTTATGTTTTTGAATTCCATGAGTAGGTATCTTCGACTCGGCATGTTTTGACAGTGTAACTCTTGTACCACTGACTTTGACCAAGGTCTTGGGCGACTTGGTGTTCGAAGTTCTTCTTCCAGGCACGAATGGAATCTAAATTCTCCCAGTAGGAAATTGTAATCCCAGCTCCGTTCGCATCACGTACAGATTCGATTCCCAAGTAACCGCTCTGGCTTGATGCAAGTTCCTCCATTCGCTGAGCCATCT
>JABJMI010000335.1 GCA_018659505.1 Planctomicrobium sp. | reverse complement strand
TTGATCCTCGTCGACGCTTTGGAGGGACCGCGTCCACAAACGCGGTTCGTACTGACAAAAGCGATGGAAGTCGGACTGAAACCGATTATCGTTGTCAATAAAATCGATCGACCTGACTGCCGACCGGAAGATGTTTTGCTTGAAACCGTCCATCTCATGGATGAACTTGGAGCCGAAGATTCTTTGGACATTCCGTTTGTTTATGCCAGTGGTCGTGCCGGCTTTACGTCTGATGATCCGGAGGCACGCGAAGGTGATATGCTGCCACTCTTGGATCTCGTCCTAGAGCATATCCCCGGTCCAAAAGCAAATGTGGAAGCCCCTCTTCAGATGACGGCAACGTCGCTGCAATGGTCGAAGTATGTGGGACGTATTTGTGTCGGTCGCATCGCGAACGGTGAAGTTCGCCCCGGTATGAAAGTCGCGTTAATGAAACGTGACAACAGCATCGTGAAAGCAACGATCGAAGGTGTAGAAACTTTCGACAAACTGGGACGAGTTAAAACTGAGATGGCCTCCGCTGGAGACATTGTTGCTCTCACAGGTTTAACCGACATCGAGATTGGCGACACGGTCGCTGATCCAGAAAATCCAGTCGCCCTGCCCCGCCTGGAAGTCGATGAACCAACACTTTCAATGGTGTTCACAATCAATTCATCACCATTTTCAGGCCAGAGTGGGAAATTCCTAACAAGTCGTCACTTGCGAGATCGACTCGACAGAGAATTACAATCGAACGTCGCACTGCGAGTAGAGGAAGCCGGTGCCAAAGAAGCATTTCGAGTTTCGGGTCGTGGATTGCTGCATCTTTCCATCCTCATCGAAACAATGCGTCGCGAAGGATATGAACTTTCAGTAGGAAAACCTCAAGTCATTCGTAGAGAAGTCGATGGCAAATGGCACGAACCATTCGAAATTCTTGAAGTTGAAGTTCCCAGCGTTGATGTTGGCACAGTGATCGAAACTGTTTCGCTTCGCAAAGGACAACTGCAAGAAATGAAAGCCGGTGCCGGTGCTCATTCACATGTGCAATTTAGTATTCCCGCTCGTGGGCTAATCGGACTTCGTACGCGACTTCTCAATGCGACTAAGGGTGAAGCGGTCATGAACCATCGCTTCGAAAAATACGCTCCACTCGAAGGAGAAATTCCGCGGCGTAAAAATGGCGTACTCATCTCACAACTCTCTGGGAAAGCAACTGCCTACGCACTTTGGAAACTCAGCGAACGCTCCGAATTACTGATCGCTCCCGGTACAGATGTTTACGAAGGAATGATCGTTGGCGAAAACGCCAGAGATAACGATCTTGTTGTGAATCCTGTCCGAGAGAAGAAATTGACGAATGTTCGTGCTTCTGGGTCAGACGACAATATCGTCCTCGAACCGCCACGAATCATGTCGCTCGAAATGGCACTTGAATACATCGAGTCAGATGAGTATCTGGAAATTACGCCCGATTCGCTGAGACTACGAAAGATTTGGTTACGCGAGAACGAACGCAAACGTAACCCAATCTCGGCGTAATGAATTGGAGGCAGTCCAGAATTCTAGTAGCGATTCATTGCATGTGGTCGTCAATTCTTGGTTGCCTCGGTATAATGAGGCAAAAGTTCTATCAGTAATTCACCCCACCAACTTTGGGGAACGGAGATGGATGAGTTTGTCGAGCCGTTAGGGCCTCGAATCTTAATTCGTAAAGACGAAAGTCGTCACACGACTCGCGGTGGAATCGTTCTGCCCGATCAGGCTGAGATCCCGACCATTACGGGTCGAGTTGTTGAAATCAGTGCAGAAGTCGACAACGATCAAGACTTTCCGGTTACGAAATACGACAAAGTCCTCTTTCACCCAAAACATGCAATTCCCGTCGATCTCGAAGCGAACAATGTTTTGTTCGTGGTCCCGATAGAAGACGTCGTTGCCGTTTTCAGACGGGACAAAAAGAACGAACACCTCGGAAAAGATACTGAAGAAGGTTTGTCCGACCTCGATGACTTCGACGAAACTGATGAGCTGTAGCGCTTTCAATTTACGTCTTACAGCGGGAATCTATTCATCCCGTGACAGGAAAATCCTGAGACGCCTGCGGACCATCCGCAACATTTGAGCGGCAGCATTGCGAGTTGAGTCGCATTCAACATATCCTCTTGTACGATGACTATCTCATACGATGAGATAATGAAACACTTGTGCAAGGAGGAACTGATGGCTGCGAGTACCACTGGTCAAACGCTTGCGTATCCTCCGGCATCGTATATCGATCCTCAATCTTTGATGCAGATTCAATCTTTGGAATTGCGAGCAAAATCTGTCGTCGAAGGATTCTTCACCGGGCAACACCGCAGTCCTTACCATGGTTTCTCTGTCGAATTCACTGAGTATCGGCAATACAGTCCTGGCGATGATTTAAGGTATCTCGATTGGAAGCTATTCGCTCGCTCTGATCGGTATTACATTAAACGCTTTGAAGATGAAACGAATCTCCGTTGCCATCTGATCATCGACAACAGTCGCTCGATGTCGTTCGGATCACTTGGTTATACGAAAGAGGATTATGCCAAGACACTCGCTGCGACACTGGCATATTTCTTGACTTCTCAACGTGACGCGGTGGGGCTGCTGCGGTTCTCAGAACATGTCGACGAATTTATCCCTGCGAGATATCGAGTCGGGCAACTTAGAAGAGTGTTGGTTAGCCTGGAACATGCTACGGACGGAGTCTCGTCCGGGATTGTGAGTGCTCTAGAGGAAGCGGCTGAAAGAGTCCGTAAACGAGGCATGTTTGTGGTTGTTTCAGATTTCCTGACCGACATCGAAGAGTTACATTCGCGTCTGGGATATCTCCGTTCGGGTGGTAACGAAGTTGTTGTCTTTCAGGTCTTAGACCCGGCAGAGATCAATTTCGAATTCGAAGAAGCAGCTCTATTTTACGATTCCGAAACAGGACGCGAAGTCTATGTGGATCCTAAGCACGCACGCGAGAACTACAAGAAAAAGTTGAATGAACATCTTAAAAACGTGGCAGCGATGTGTGATAGTTTAGGAATTCATATCGCGTTGCTTTCGACTGACACTCCGTTAGAAAATGCACTCTTCGACTTTCTGCAAACTCGCAGTAAAGTCAAACAAACACAACGTCGTTGATGGAATTCAATAATTACTTGGAATTGAAATGGCTTTTCTGACTCCTTTGTATTTGCTGGCAGGCTTAGCAGTCGGATTGCCGATTTTCTTTCATTTGATCAGGCAAACTCCAAAGGGACGTCAGGTCTTCAGTAGTTTGATGTTCCTGGAACCTTCTCCTCCCAAGGTGACTCAGCGAAGTCGAGTTGAGGACTGGTTACTTCTCATCTTAAGAGCTTTAGCAGTTTGCCTGTTAGCGTTGGCGTTTGCTCGACCGTTTATGAGATCACAAGCAGAAGCTGCATTTGAAAAAGATGATGGGCGTCGTTTCGTCATTTTACTCGACACATCAGCCAGTATGCAGCGAGAAAATTTATGGGAGATGGCGAGAGACGAAGTTGATCAAATTCTGGAAGGTATTGAACCGGCTGATGCGGTCTCTGTTCTCATTTTTAATGAGAAGACAAGCTCCGTTATCAGTCTCGCTGAATGGTCAAGTTTGGAATCTTCCAGTAGAGAGTCATTTCTGCGTGAGAAATTAAAGGAGCTACGACCAACCGATTCAGGCACAAACCTCGGGGCAGCGATGATTTCCGCAACAGATCTCCTCGTCGAACAAGAAGGTCGTCAGAATTTAGAGAGTAAGTTGATCGTTGTTTCCGATTTTCAAACGGGGAGTCAGTGGGAGCAGTTGAACGGCTTCCCCTGGCCGGAAAATGTTCAAGTAGAACTGATCTCAGTAAAGGTTAATGAGACTACAAACGCAGCGGCGCAGCTGATCGTGAATCAATCGGCGACCGACAATTCTGTTCGAGTAAGGGTTAGCAACACATCATTGTCTGAACAAGAACAATTCGAGATCGGCTGGGTCGATGAATTCTCCGCTGAAGAAACTCAAATTCAAACTGAGAACGCGGTGAGCGTTTATGTCCCTCCGGGGCAAAGCCGAGTTGTACACGCACCAACGCCACCGCAAGAAAGAACCCCCCAAAGATTGAAGCTGACGGGAGATCAGCAGACCTTTGACAACATCTGCTATGTAGCTCGACGATCCCCTTGGGAAGCGAAAGTTTTGTTCATTGGCGAAGAAGCTGAAACAGGACCGGAAAGTCTACTTTTCTTTCTGGAGCCCGTCTTCCCGAGCACAGCAACTCGCACAGTGGAAATCTTCGATTGGAGAACAAGCGAGAATGAACCACCACTTGAAGGAGCAACAATCTCGCTCGTAATTGTTGGCGAGGAACTCACTGAACAACAACTGGTCTGGTGTCGGGAGTGGTTTAAATCCGGCGGTCAAGGGGTCTTCGTCGCACGAACTGCAGAGCAGGCTAGTCAACTTTACAGTCTGCTGGAAATAGCTCCTCAACCGGTCAGAGAAGCGGATGTCCCTGACTATGAGATGTTGGCTTCGGTCGATTTCACTCATCCGGTATTTGCTCCTTTTGATGATCCTAGGTTCGCTGACTTTTCCAAACTGCGATTTTGGAAACATCGTGTGATTGATGTTGATGCGATTCCTGAAGCAAAAGTGTTGGCTAGTTTCGAAGGGAATTCACCAGCGATCCTTGAAGTTCCAGTCGGAAAGGGGCGTCTTGTCGTTTTCTCTTCAGGTTGGAATCGATCTGATAGCGATCTTGCCGTCTGGAGTAAGTTCGTCCCGATGATGAATGGGTTTCTTGAATATTTAGGAAAGCAACGAGAATTTGATCCAGTCAATTACGTTGGGGATGAGTTGGATCTGGCACAATTTCAGTTTGAATCAGAGATCGCCACAATTCGTATGCCCGATGGCGAAATCGCGACAGGTAATGTCAATGAAAAATTTCATCTGAATGCTAAAGGGATCTACACCCTCGCAGCGACCGAAGAAGCACTTGCCAATGAAAATGCGATTCATCTTGCTGTTAACTTACCTCCTGCGGAATCAAAAACCGATCCGATTTCGTTCGACCTTCTGAAGGCGGCAGGAGTTCCAATTCAAACTCAATCGATTCGCAACATTGAAGATGCTCAGAACGTAGGGGATCAACGGCAACTCATGAATCGAGAACTTGAATCTCAACAAAAACTCTGGAAATGGATACTCTTACTTGCGATTTTCTTTCTTCTCTCAGAAACAATCCTGGCAGGTCTTCGGCAGAGGAGAACAAGTCGTTCAGTACCCGCAACAGAGTCATGATGCAACATCACACGCCTGCCAAGACTTGCGTTTCGGCGTATGCGTCAGTCTCGCTACTTTGTTCGCTGGGGAGTTCATCGCCTCGTAAAATGCAATCATCAAGATGTTGCTTCTTCGGACACCCGTTGCACTCCCACCATTGGGTTGCATCAACTCGCGTCCATGTTCCGTTATCGACTGTTGCTGCCAGTGCAGCACGAAGTTCATCGATTGTTTGAAAGCGGTTTGCTGGATCTTTCTCCAGGCATTTCATGATAATTGCTTGCATCTCTTCCGAGATGTCTGGACGAATCGATCTGGGATCTGCGGGGCGATTCTGAACGTGAGCTAGAATCAATTTCATCGGTTTGGTTTCTTGGAATGGTGGCTCACCTGTCATCAAATAGTAAGCAACGCAGCCAAGTGCATAGATGTCGCTGCGGGCATCGGCTTCATCACCACTTGCCTGCTCTGGTGACATATAAAGAGGTGAGCCAGTAATCTTGCCTTCTTGTGTCAACTT
>JABJMI010000142.1 GCA_018659505.1 Planctomicrobium sp. | reverse complement strand
TTATGGGCAATGTGAATACTGTGAAAAACAAATTCCGATAACTCGGTTGAAAGCATTGCCTCATAGCTCATGTTGCGTAAGTTGTCAGCGAGAGCAAGAATTATCTGGAAAAGTTGAAACAAACGAAGACAATTGGGAATCAGCCTGGGACTATCAGGCTCGCGAGCATGATAGAGAGTTGACAGTTAAAGACGTTAGAATGGATTGAGGGACTAGGGATTGAGGGGCAAGAGGAAGAATTCAAATCGACAGTTATAACTCGTATCAAGCTTTGTCTTGATACTGATCCCACAGCGTTACCTAAATAACAGTATCGTAGCATCGAAAGCCGCGGAAAGAATGAGAATGAACAAGCAATTCAAGTCAGTTCTTAAGCGGTTCCGGAGTATTACAACTTATTGCCTCGTTGCCGGATTCTCTTTGGTGGCGGTGCAAGTCGGTTTCGCTCAACGGATCAGCCCCTCCGCTGCTTTCGGTCAAACCACCAATAAAGTCAATTTCGCTCCTGATGAATTCGCTGGCGTTCTCCATCAAGCAGGACGGCAAATTGCTCAGGTCGCTGCCAAGACCGGTCCGACGGTTGTTCATATTGAAAGTGAACGCAAGAGTTCGAATTCGATTACCGAGGAAACTGGATCAGGAGTATTAGTCTCTGATCCGCGAATTCAAGGCGTGTTTGTTGTCACTAATCGTCACGTTGTCGCAGATGCAGCGTTGTCGGACATCAGCATTCTTTTGTCCGATGCGCGGGTTATCAATCCTTACGAAAAGATCGAAGACCCCGCCAGTGATCTTGCCGTATTGAGAGTTAAAGATCCCGGCATTTCACCTGCCCAATGGGGAGATAGCGACAACCTCGATATTGGTCATTTTGTTTTGGCAATGGGAAGTCCGTTTGGGTTGAATCAATCGGTGACCTTGGGAATCATTAGTGCCAAAGGACGTCGGTCTCTCGATTTGCCCGGCAGCAGCGTCATCAACCAAGACTTTCTTCAAACCGATGCTGCGATCAATCCCGGCAATAGCGGCGGTCCATTGATTGATCTCAATGGAAGAGTTGTTGGCATTAACACCGCCATCGCTTCCCAAGGTGGAGGCAATGAAGGAATCGGGTTCAGTATTCCAAGTAATCTTGTTCAATTTGTAGCGATACAACTTCTCGAGCATGGTCGCGTCCGACGCGGTTATCTCGGAGTCGAACTGGATGAACAATTTGACCTCGATACTGCGAAGCGATTCTCTTTAGATCGGCTCTTTGGCGCACGTGTGACTCGTGTTCTCGATGCAACCCCAGCTGCCTCTGCGGGGCTTCAGCGAGACGATGTCATCATCAGTTTCGATGGAGTCGATATCGAAGATGAAAACGATCTGATCAATCGAGTCAGCCTCACACCGGTTAACAAAGAAGTGCGTATGATCGTCGTTCGCAACGGACGTAAAATTGCCCTCTCAGTGAATTTAGCTGAGCGCGAACGATTGCAAAGCTCGCTGCCAACAAAACAAATCGCACCGGACAAGCCCTCGTTATTCAAAAACAGCAGCTTAGTAACACACCAATTGACACCAGAACTTTCACAGCAACTCGGACTGGAGTCGACTCAAACAGGTCTGATCGTGATGCAAGTTCCTGATTCATCAGATGAAAACGGACTACAACTTTACGATATCATCGAAGAAGTTGGACGTACCAAGGTTCAGACTCCTGAAGAATTCTCTCGTCGACTGACTCAGATTGGAAATGATTCAGCCATCGTCAAAGTCAGCCGTGTGATTCAGGGCAAAACAGTTTCACGCCTAGTTATTCTGAACCAGTGATTTCAGTTAATCGGACGTAAAAGCTGGACGAAAGCACCTGCACACAAGTTGTTGGATAGCTTGTTTAACGGCAAGCCGTAGGCGTCAAATTTTATTTAAAAAAATGACGACTTCGGCTAGCCGTTAAACTAAAAAACTTGTGCTTGTGTACTTACTTTCAAGTGTTCCCTCAGTCTATCCTTTTCTTTCTTCGTGTCCTCCGTGACTCCGTGGTTATATCCATTTCTCGGTCTTAATGTGCCGGAGGTGGGCTGTTCTGGAAGGCACGGTTGCGGAACATAAAATCAATGATGTTCCCTTCGTGCGGTTGCAACCAGTTGAGTTGCATTGTCTTCACACGACCAATGTTCAAACGATCAATGTTCGTAGCTTGTAAGAGTTCGCGAGACCAAGTTTCGTCTTCTGTAATGACTGAACCGACAAGGGTGGTTCCGATCGTTTTAATCATTTTGGCTTGGGGACATTCGACGACAGAAGCGAACGGGAACATGTATTCTGTGTTTGCCAGGAACGGTTCAGGACTGGAACAATGCACAATCGTTGGACGTAAGAAGTCGTAGCGGTCATGAGCAACCCACCGATCACCTTCGCGGTATTTCGCAGTCACCTCTGTGACTCCGTTGTCCTTGAGTTTGTCTTCGATCTGATCGTTCATTGCTTCCGCGACTCCCTTAGTAGTGAAGGCTGCCAGCGAAGCATTCGGATCTGACATCGGAAGCGGTTCAACTGTTGCCAGTTTTTGAGCAATCGCGTCGGCAATTTCTTCGGTATGGCGTGATGCCCACACGCTGGAAGCATTGATACAACTACGACCGGAGTTCGCGAAGATACTGTCAACAATGATGTCTAAATAGTCTTCCCATTGATCGACCATGTCGTCGCCGATCAAGATTTTAGAGAACCCAGGACCATGTGGTTGAACACGTGGATTATGTGCATATTGATCGATGGTCTGCTGACCACCAAAGATCATCGAACGGTCACATGTCTCCATGACTGCGGCTCCACAATCACGGGGACCGGGATAGAGACAGAACGCTTCCGCAGGAATTCCCGCTTCCACCATGGCAGCGAACATTCGATAAGGTGTCCACGGTTCTTGTGATCCCGGTTTCAGGACCAAACCAAGTTGCAACGGAATCAATGGCAACCACAATGTATGCACACCGGGTGAATTGTTCGGCAACACGGCTCCCAGAACAGGTGAAGTCGCCTGATAGCTGACCATGACTCCTCGATCTTCCATCCCGTATCCTTGCGAGAGAATTTCAAAAGGGAGTCCGCGGGTGAGAGAATCGAGCACTTCTTTCATGTGCTGCATTACGAAGGCGTTCTTCTTCATGTTGCCAGCACACATGTGAACCGGTAGTCCTGTCGTCGCAGACTGGATATTGCAGAAGTCTTCCGGTGTTTGTGTTCCGTTCCCGAGAGGGAGTTCCGCTTCCATAAACAATTTGCCAGCGACCGCAGCCTTCTCGCAAAGCTCATCAATCGAGAATTTAAGTAGAGCCTCCCGAGCCTTGGCAGCCTTCCGCATATCCATTTTTATCAGACCACCATTCGCCTGATCCATCTGAGCAAGTTCTTCTCCAGTTTCAAAATGTATGACCGGAGCCTTCTCCATTGAGTTGTAAGGCTTTCCCCATCGAATGACTGGAATCTCAAGCATGACTTAACTTTCTGTGACAGTATTATTTGTAGATGTAAATATTTGAATAGAGTTTGACAGGATGACTCTAGGGATTGCCCCACGAGTGGAACAAATAATAGTAGGCAGGCTTTGGTTGTTGTAGGGACTTCACAGGTTATCGATATCTCTCGGATGCGAAAAGGAATTCAGATACCTACTGTGAGAATTACTCAAATTCTCACACGATTTCATACTCAAATTCCGTTCTACTTCTGTAATCTTATAAACCGTAAAGTGGAGGTGGCGAATGGGATCACGCTGCCTCTCTGAATTCCAACATTTGTAGTTGATGTGTATGATAACAACACTGGTGCAGCTACTCTTCACATTCTTATTCCCGACCCAGAGTTTTCAATGTGCAAGTACATTCTCTACGCGATAATTGCCTTTGTCGGAAGTACGCACTTCGCTGTCGCCAATGAAGAAAATCTCAAAGAAGCAGAAGGAGAACTTCAAGCCGGGAATTATGAGTCTGCTCAGAAATGGTTCAACAAGCTCATTGAAGATCCAACGACGGACTCAAAGCTTCTCATCCCTGCCTACTTTGGGATGAGCCGCACTTTCAGCGAAGTTGGGCAATACGGAGAGGCAATCGCTTTGCTGGAGATGAGTGTTGAGCGATTGCCTGAGTCATCCAGACTCTGGGCAAGACTGGGGCAAGTCCATTATCAAACGGGTGAACTCGCCAGAGCACGTCGAGAAATACAGCGCGCGCTTGATCTCGATTCACAAGATCTATTGGCGTTGCTGATCAATGCACAATTGCTCACTGAAAAAAGTGAGATCGACAAAGCGACGACCGAATACAGAGCATTCGTTCGCATTTATAATCGTCTGCAACCAACCGATTGGCAAACTTTGCTCACCATTGGTGAAGGGGCAGCGATCTATGCTCGCTGGGAGTCAGTCTCGCAAATTTTTCGCTTCGTGGTGAATACACTTTGTCCAGATGCTTTGAAGGACAATGAACAGTGCTGGCAAGCTTATGTTCTCTCCGGGAATTTGTTGTTAGAGAAATACAACGAAGGTCAAGCGCTGCCGGAGTTTCATTCTGCCTTGGAAATCAATTCGAACTGCGTCCCGGCACTGGTCGCCATGGGAAGGGCTTCGCTGCAGAATTCGAAGTTTGATCTCGCCGAGGACTTTGCTGAGCGCGCTTTGAAAATTAATGCGAAGAGCGTTGCAGCGCTACAGGTCAAAGCCGTTGTGCAGATTCTTCTGGAGAATGAATCCGCTGCCAGAGAAACTTTACAACTTGCCTTGGCGGTGAATCCCAAGGATCAGGAATCCCTCGGCTATCTCGCAGCGATTGAAATTTTGCAAAATGCAGAAGTGACTCAGCAGCAGTATGAAGAACTTCTCAGCGGCGAGGAAGAATCCATTCCAGAGGCTGATGATTCAGCATTCATAAAGATTTGGCGTGACCTCACTTTAAGGAACGCGAGTCCGGGTTTGTTTCTGGAAGCACTCGGCTCAACACTCGATGCACGCAGGAAATATGACTTGGCGGAAGTCTTCTATCGCAAAGCAATCGAATTGATGCCGCAACTCGCAGGTCCGCAAACAAGCCTGGGAATGCTCTACATGCGGACGGGGCGTATCGAGAAGGCAGAAGAGATCCTACAAGCCGCTTTCAAAGCCGATCCGTTTCATGTGCGTGTTAGCAACATGCGAAAAGTGATCGGTGTTTTGAAATCCTACGAAGCGATTGATTCGGATCACTTTGTCGTTCGAGCAGCTGAGAAGGATCTTCTACTCGCAAAGATGATTTCCGAATACCTGGAAGAGATCTATCCTGAATTGACGGAGCGTTACGGGTTCGAACCTCCAGTTCGATCCCAATTCGAAATCTACAGCGAAGCGAAAGATCAGTCGGGACATGCCTGGTTCAGCACTCGGATGATCGGATTACCATGGATTCAAACAGTTGGTGCATCAACGGGGAAAATTGTTGCCCTCACCAGTCCGAATGAGAGCGAGAAGAAGTTCAACTGGATGCGAGTCGTGCGCCATGAATTTGTGCATGTTCTGACTTTACAAAAGACGAATTTCAATATCCCGCACTGGTTCACCGAGGCGATCTCTGTCACCGAAGAGAACATCGAGATGCCAGTCGATTGGCAACTGTTACTGCTAAAGCGTTTCGACAAAGAGACTCTCTTCAATCTTTCAAATCTGAATAACGGGTTCCAAAAACCGGAAGGTCCAGACGATTGGACCCTCGCCTATTGCCAGAGCTTTCTCTACGCACAGCACCTTCAGAATGAATTTGGCGAAGAAGCATTGAGAAAACTTCTCGATGCCTATCAGACGACCAGTTCGACAGAAGTCGCATTTCAGAAGGCATTTTCTGCTTCGCTGGATGATTTCGAAGAGGAGTATCAAAAGTTTATCGAAAGAAAAGTTCGTTCAGTTCGTCATGGTCGAAAGCCAGACCGCCTCTCCATTGAGGCTGCTCAGCAACTCGTTAACAATTCTCCAGAGGATGCTGCTGCTCATGCTCAATTTGCTTTTGCAATGTTTCAAAGAATTGGATTGGAAGAGAGTGTCATTGAAGAAGTTCAGGCAGCGCTAGCACTCAATGACAAAGAGCCGCTGGCAAATGCGATTGAGGCGATTGCGTTATTGACAGCCGACGAACATGCCGAGGCGTTGAGGGTTCTTGAGCGGAGCGACGTTTCAAGTACTCAGGATCCCTTTTTCTTACAGGTTCAGGCAAAAGCATTTGAAGCGAACGGTAGAATCTCTGAAGCGGAGGACGTTCTTAAATTGATCGTTGCCAGGTTCCCCCTCGAGACGAAATACCAAGAAGAACTACTAAAATTATATGACGAGCATTTACCTGAATCAGATGAAATTCAATCGTTGTTAGAAACATTGGCGTCTCGCGATTACGATGACATCCCGTCTCGTAAACGTCTTGCAAAGCGAGCCACAACTAAGAATGAACTTGCGACTGCGATTCAATGGTCAAGTGAAGCGATCGCTGTTGATTCATTAGATACCAGTATGCATCGCATTTTGGCAGAAAGTTTGTATGCAAACAAAGAATATAAAAGAGCGGTTCGAGCCTACGAAAATTTGATGTTCCTCGATCAAGTCACTGTTGAAGATCAGTTAGCATTTGCCAAACTCTTACGAAAACAAAAACAGCGCCCGCGAGCAGAATCAGTTCTGCGTAAACTGTTAAACGAAGATCCTCAGCACAAAGAGGCAAAGACGCTTCTCGAAATTATCGAGAGCGGACTATAAGTAGGAATTAGGAGCTGGGAATTAGGAATTAGAAAAGAGTCGGTTAGCTGCACACATTTTGTGTGCAACCGCTCCGCGACCATCGTGTTATGTACAATTCATAACTGCGTAGACACATCTGCCGGAATAGGAATTCAAATGAGATTAAGTTGTTCAATACTTACACTACTACTGACTGTCATGTTCGTTCAACCGACGATTGCTTTCTCTCAAGAGAAGTCAGAGCCGATCCCGTTGAATAAAAAGGAAACGGTTCTGCTCGATAAAGAAAACAATCGATTACTGCTCAAAGGGGAAATCTGCCTGCGGCAAGGCGTTTTGGAAATGTTCTTGTGTGGAAAGCAGACTAAAGAACATGAGTCGATTGTTTCACTCGACGCCAAAGCTTCAGTCGTTCATGCTGGGCTACTCGCATTAGGTGCAAAGCCAGGTGAACCGGTTCAATTCCAACCGAACTATAAGGCTCCGCAGGGGCAAGAAATTCACATCTTCGTGAGTTGGCTCGATTCTGAACGTAAGATTCGAAGACGTCCAGTACAGAACTGGGTCCGCCATGTCACTTTTCGATACTTCGAAGAACCACTGGTAAAGGTTCCTGCCGGGGTCAAAATCAATAACAGAGATGACGATGGTCTACGCTATGACGAAATGAATCGACTGCTCTTATTCTATGGGACGATGAGCAAAGATCGACGTGACGAATTCCTCGCGATGAGCGACGAAGAAGAATTCCAGAAAGCAATCAAGAAAATGTATAAAGAGAGTCAGCCTCATCAGATGTCTGCTGACTTCGTCTTCGCAGGGAGTGGTTTCTCAAAACTCGATGATGGCACCAACTATTATCAGGCAGAAGGTGGCAGTTTTATCTGTGTCGCCAACTTTGCAGATGCGATGATTGACGTCGCAATCAACAGTTCTGCCAGCGACTCTGCCGGCCGCTCCTTCGAACCTTGGACCGAACGCATTCCAAAAGAAGGAACTCCGGTGACTGTGGAATTGATCCCGGTTAAAAAAGCAAAAGCAGATAAACCGATCAAAGAAAGTAAAGAGTAATCGATTGTCGTGTAAGCACACATGCCCCGAAAGCAAACCGTTTAGCTGCACACTTCACTGTGTGCAGCCCAGACTGCGTACAATCGAGAATGAACCGTCCACGGGACGTAATAAATCTTTCTTAATACTTCAGCCGTCTGAAGCAATCATATTATCTCTAATTATTGTGGATGCTTCTCATTCTTTGCAGAAATTTGCCACAGAGATCACCGAGGACTTAGAGAAGGAAAATCAGAGTCATTCCGAAGTGAACAGATGGCAATGATTGCCATCTTGACTGATTCTTTAGAACGCGGATTCTCGCGGATGATGCGGATTTCCACGGATAAAAAGGAACAGTCATTCGACCTTCCATGATCTGTGACAATCCGTTTCATCCATGAAGATCTGCGTTCTCTATATTGTTTCGTTCTTCGACTCATAACACTTATAAGCCTTTTGAGATCAACATTTCCTCAGTGTCCTCTGTGGCTCTTGAATGACTTCCCCTGAATACTCGATCTTGGCAACTTTAAACGGTTGATCTGTTACGGTCTTTCAAGAAAATGTAACTCATCTCTTTCAAAACAGCGTCAGCATCATGATCTGCGTAGCACGAACGAGCCATTTGCGTTCATTATCAGAAACTTGATTGTTGCGGATCATGTAGTTCGTTTTACTTTTGACTTGTGTCAGAAAGAATCTCTGTAGATCCGTCATTTCAAATTGATTTGCTGCATCAGCCTTAAGAAAGTGGGTTGCTACTCGATTCACGGCACGAACTTCTTCAAGGTCGGGCGAGACTTCACCATTCCAAATGATTTCTTCTTCCGTATTCGCCATCCTGAAAGCAACTTGAGACATCACAGTCGAGACTCTGGCTGCTTTGGTTATATCTAGTCTTTCAAGAGTGTCTTGTGGAGTGTGGTAGTCGGGGTGTTCCCCTGTCGAGAAGAATAGAAAAGGAATTCGGCGATAGTAGAAGGGACCGTAGTCGCTGCGGACTCCGATGATGTCGACTCCTAGACGTGCCAACTCTAAATCTTCTGGTACTTTGACTTTCTTGATCTCTTCTCGAACTTGTAGTGATCGTTCACT
>JABJMI010000479.1 GCA_018659505.1 Planctomicrobium sp. | reverse complement strand
TGAATTCCGCCGTCGCTGATTCAACACATTTCGTTATTGAAATACCCCTTATCAATCGACTGATTGGAACAAGCTCAATGCCTCAGATCAATGCTGGTGACTTTCGTAAAGGAGTGAAAGTTATTATCGAAGGTTCTCCTTTTGAAATGATTGATTACAAATTCGTCAAACCCGGGAAAGGACAGGCTCTTTATAAGACGAAACTGCGTAATCTTCTCACCGGGAGTTTACTCGATATTACATACCGTAGTGGCGATAGCCTCGAGATCGCAGACATTCGCAACGAAGATGGAATGTACTCTTACTACGATGGTTCCGCATACATTTTCATGGATAACGAAAGTTTCGAGCAAGTTTCGTTGCCAGAAGAAGTTGCCAAAGATCAGATGAAACTGATCAAAGAAGGTGAGCCGATCAGTCTACTGTACTGGAACGATCAGTTAATCAGCATCACACCCCCCAAGCACGTTATCCTAGAAGTGACCTATACCGTTCCAGCAGCTAAAGGCAACACAGCCACTAACGTCACCAAGCCAGCCACTGTCGAAACTGGGGCCGAAGTCGGCGTTCCCGCCTTCATTTCAGAAGGCGATAAAATCCGTCTCAACGCAGAAACCGGTGAGTATCTAGGAAGAGAAACCGGCGAATAATCGTTTCCGCGATAGAAGAGCGATCCCTACGTTCTGGACTTCCAGTTTATGCGGCTCTTTGATCTTTCGATTTTGGAGCCTCGTGATCTGTTTGGGACTTCGCCCCCTTGCTGTAATAGCGGCTTTGTAACTTGAACAGGGAGCGACTCCAAGTTATTCCCAACACGCTGCCCACTAACACCGATGCGATAAAGGCAGCGATTCCATACGAGAGTAGGTACGCAATGAGTAGATTGATCGCTGCAAAAACAATTGAACCAAGTAGTGCATAGCGATCTGTTGGGAGCCAATTGACTGCATCGACCACTGCTCCATGCTGAAAGAGATGCCCCAGCCAGCCACCGAACAAAATGAGTGCTGCTGAAGGAATCGCTCCTGCTTCTTCGAGCCAACCCCGGTGACAAGCAAATGCGACCATGGCGACTGACCAGATTAAGGGAGCAGTTTGAGCGAAAAGATTATCAAATCCGAGTGTGAGAGTGTCGCTAGTTATTTTTTGAACCCCGGCTTCAACCGTGGCGGGGATCCCAGTCGTCATTAGAGAGACGATGCACCACAGACCAATCTTTTGCCAACCTGAGTCATCAGTAGCCTCGGCAAATCGCGTAACGGAGTTTGAGCAATCTTGGATTTCTTTTCGGTAGTTCGCACCATGCGGGCATCCTTGCCATTTGATTGCTGAACAGCATGTTCAATGTTTCTCTTACCCGTGAACTACGTTATCACAAGATAAAACGCGAATGCCACGAGAGAGAACTGAAAAGGTGAAATGTTAGTGACGTGAGTAAAATTGATTTCGACGAATCTCCATCGACCACCTTAGAAGAAATTCTCTCTCATCTGGAAATATGAGTCAATTTTACACTTGAGTAAGCTGTGTATTGATAAGTTTTACTCTTCGGCTGGTTTAACCTCAATCACATCTTCTTTAGGCTTCGCACTTTCGTAAGTGCCATCGAGCATCTTTTCGATTGCTTGTCGCATTTCCTCACCAGCATTCTGGCGATAGCCGACATGGACTTCTTCAATCTTCAGACCGGGACTGAGGATCACGGTATGGGGGATCCCAGAAACCTTAAAGCGGCTGGCAACTCCTCCGGTCTCGTCCATTGCGATATGTGGATCTAAATCTTTTGCTTTGAGAAACCCTCGGACGACTTGTGGAGACTCTTGTAAGTTGACTGCAACGAAAATGACTTGAGCAGGATCAAAACCTGAGGTTGCTTGGATATAATCTGGCAGGGCTGCGACACAGGGACCGCACCAGGATGCCCAGAAGTCGAGAACGACGACTTTACCTTCGTGTTCTTCCAAGCGAAATGTTGTTCCATCGAGAGAAGCTAACTCAAAATCTTCAGCGGT
>JABJMI010000547.1 GCA_018659505.1 Planctomicrobium sp. | reverse complement strand
GAGGTGTTCACTGGTTGGAGAACAACCCTGCAAATGACCCGAGAAGCAAATGGAAACAACACACCATCGGCGGAACCGACCGCGAAGTGATGTTTCTATCATTAGGCGACGTCAATCACGATGGGCTAGAAGATGTCGCTGTGGCTGTCAAATATGGTCCGATCACCTGGTTCGAAAGAAAAGATCAATCTGGCGACAACTGGGCGATTCATGAAGTCGCGATACCAGAAACAGCGGGCAGCGGCAAAGGAGTCGGGATTGTCGATGTCGACTTGGATGGAAAGAATGACTTCGTCTACACCTGCGAACATTCAGAGAAGAAAGAAGGAGTCGGCTGGCTGAAAGCTCCGGCCGATCCAACTTCTTCAGATTGGACTCCCCAAGAGATCAGCGGAGCGCTGCACGGCATCAAATTCGATCTAATTCAAACAATTGATCTCGACCAAGATGGCGACCTGGATATCATCACCTGCGAAGAAAGAAATAACCTGGGTGTGATCTGGTACGAGAACCCGTCTCATTAAGATCGCTGAGCTATTTCTTGCTGGAATTGAATTAGACTTCGATGCCATTGACAAGTATGATCAATTGCTGTTGATAAGTTAGTGTTGCCCCTTCAGGGCGTAGTTTCTCAGCAAACTCGCTTCCCGGGGCGTTGCCCCGGGCTATTTTATGAATGCCCCTTTGGGGCGAAAATGTAAGGTTGAATCCTGATGACTCCGCCCCAACGGGGCAAAACATTTCAGCCTGGGGCAACGCCCCAGGTCCTCGATGAGACTACCGACTAAGCCCTGAAAGGGCGAAACAATTACCTGTTCATTTGCAAGTCGGTTTGCCAAAGAAATAAATCCCTCGCCACCCACGATCGATTCCACCGTAACCGTGCCATGGGACCACAACAAACGCCTATTCGTCCTAAGTTAATTTCCATTCAACAAAAGTCGAAATAAACAGAATGAATTGGAGACTGCTCACAATCCTTGTTGTCGCCTTATCGGGATTCTTGCCTGCTGTTGAACTGTTAGCTGAAGAGCAAAAGCTCGAGCAACAATTCGCATCAATCTCAACGACGATTCAAAGCTATTGCATTGATTGTCACAATACTGAAGAACCAGCTGGCGATTTGATTCTCGAAGATTTCATGACCGCAGCGAAGCATGAAGACGCTAACTGGAACACCTCGAATTGGGAGCAGGTTCTGAAGCGTCTTAAGGGTCGGCAAATGCCTCCACCCGAGGCAGTCCGTCCTGACGAAACGACATATTTGGCAACCATCGCTGCCCTGGAGCATGTTCTTGACTCCCACGCCGATGTGCATCCCCGACCGGGACAAACTGATTCCATTCGAAGACTGAATCGTACCGAGTATCGCAATGCAATTCGTGATCTACTCGATCTGGAAGTCAATGTCGAAGATTTGTTACCCGCCGATGAACTAAGCCATGGTTTTGATAATGTCACCGTTGGAGAACTTTCTCCTGCACTGCTCAATCGCTACCTCACCGCTGCCGAACGCATCAGTCGACTTGCAGTTGGTGCTAAGCAGCTCTCTCCCGGAGGAATCACGATCCGCCTGCCGGCAGACCGTTCACAAGAATCTCATGTGACAGGTCTTCCATTAGGAACCCGTGGCGGGACTTTGATAGATTACAATTTCCCAGCGGATGGGGAGTACGAAGTTCAAATTCTTCTCATGCGTGACCGAGACGAATTCGTCGAAGGTCTGACTGAACCGCATGAGTTACATGTTCTGCTGGACAAGCGACTTGTTGAATCATTTACAGTCAAGCCCTCGAAGAACAAAGCACGTTGGCAGCGAGATGACTCGCAAGTCGATGCACATTTACAAAAGCGGTTTGCAGTGAAAGCTGGTCCTCATGCAGTCGGTGTCACCTTCCCGAGAAAGTTTTCTTCGCTGCAAGAAATCAATCGCGAACCTTTTGATACCAACTTCAATAAACACCGGCACCCACGAAGATCGCCAGCGATCTTTCAGGTTTCCATTGTCGGCCCATTCAATCCAGAAGGACCGGGTTCGACTCCGAGTCGAGAGAAGATCTTTGGTTCAATAGACTTCGATAGAGAGAACAAACTTGCCTCAGCGAGAGAGATTCTAGAATCGATTGCGCGACAAGCATTTCGTCGACCAGTTACGGACGCTGACCTTGCTGTCCCGCTTCAGTTCTTTCAAAAGGGATTTGAGAAAGATGGATTCGAAGCAGGTATCGAAAGTGCCTTGGCGATGATTCTCGTGAACCCTCACTTCCTGTTCCGTTCAGAAAAACAACCCGCTAACTTAAACTCAGGTGAGGTTTATTCCATCAGCGATCTCGAACTCGCCTCTCGGTTGTCCTTCTTCATCTGGAGTAGCATTCCTGATGAGGAATTACTT
>JABJMI010000682.1 GCA_018659505.1 Planctomicrobium sp. | reverse complement strand
GGGAAGTTCGTCGAAATGGATCTTGATACCGCTGAAGGTCAAGGTGGTTACGCTCGCGAGATGGATGAAGAGTTCTATCGCAAGCAACGTGAACTGATGTTGAAAGTCATCGCTGAGAGCGATGTCATTATCACCACCGCTGCCATCCCCGGTAAAAAAGCTCCGATCCTTGTCACCGAAGAAATGGTGCAAGCGATGCCCGCTGGCGGAGTCATCGTTGACCTCGCTGCCGAACGTGGTGGCAACTGCGAACTAACAGAAGCCGGCGAAGTAATTCAAATTCACGACGTGACAATCATCGGACCATTGAACATCCCCTCGGACATTCCACGTCACGCGAGCCAGATGTACTCAAACAACGTGACAACATTCCTGAAGTCATTGATTAAAGATGGAAAGATCAATCTCGACCTGACGGATGAAGTCCTCGCTGGAACACTGGTCACTCACAAAGGAGAACTGGTTCATCCGCTCTGTCGTAAGATCGCTGGACTTCCAGAATTAGAAACGACGCCAGAAGCAGCAGAGGTTGAACCTCCCGCTGAAGCAGATGCGAAAGAGTCGAGTCCAACCGCGACTCCAGAGTCTTCAGAAAATGCTAGTGAAAGCGAAGCTGACCAGAGCAAAGACGACGCTGGCGATAACGACGACACATATAAAATTCAGTCTTAGTGGTCTAATCTTCGGATCATCAAAGATTGTTCAATCACGTAACACGATTTTAATCGACCTTGCAATCAAGTTGAGGGTTGAGAGTTTAGAAGGCAACGAAGATAAATTTCTAAACTCTGGACTATAAACTCTAAACTCATTTATGGATCACTCCATGCACACCCTGCTTGCCTTAGAAGAAAAAGTTGGAACAGTCTCGGAGACGATTGCTGATGCCGCAGCTGCGATTCAGCAATCACAATCGCTGGTACTCGTCAGCGGGCTGACGATATTCATGCTCGCTGTCTTCCTTGGCATCGAATTGATCGCCAAGATTCCGCCGACCTTACACACACCTTTAATGTCGGGATCGAATGCGATTTCCGGGATCACATTGGTCGGTGCGATATTGGCTTCCGGAACAGATCATGGTGGATTTGCGACTTTTCTTGGATTCCTCGCAGTTGTCATGGCAACGGTGAATGTTGTGGGTGGATTCCTAGTGACGCACCGCATGCTTCAGAAATTTAAACGTTGATAATGGTTAAGGCCCCTGTCATCGAAAGCGGGGGATCGAGGGGCAAGGGTAAAAAGAGAGACTCAAATATGAATCACAAACCTGCTAAATCCCAATTCCTAGTTCCTAATTCCTTTCTATTTGCTCGCAGTCAATAAGTATTGTTAGCCGTAAGACTCTAATCTCATCTTTACCGCCCCGTTGAGGAGTTGTTGTTTTGTCTCCCGTCTGGATTAATTTAAGCTATCTTGTTTCAGCGATCTTCTTCATTCTTGGTTTGAAGGGAATGACGCGACCGAAGACAGCTGTCCGAGGTAACCTGTATGGTTCTCTCGGAATGTTGATCGCTGTGATCGCGACATTGCTCGCTGCCGAAGTTGTCAGCTATGTCTGGATCATTGTTGGTGTCTTGGTCGGTGGTGGGATCGGGACTTATTTTGCCATCACGATCAAGATGGAAAAGATGCCCGAGATGGTCGCGCTGTTTAACGGTTTCGGAGGAGCTGCTTCCGTCTTCGTTGCAGGTGGAGACTTATGGTTGCGAGGAGCACTTCCTCCAGAAAGCATGTCAACAAGTGTCATTTTCTCAACAGCTTTGGCTGGGATTATTGGTGCGGTGACATTAACGGGAAGTCTCATCGCCTTCGGGAAACTCGCTGAATTTCGGTTCATTAAAAAGTTGAAACCACTCCCCGGACAACAGGTCATTAACGGAGCGCTAGCAATGTTGCTTGTCGCGTTAACTGCTGTCATGGTCAACAACCCCGGCTCTGGCTGGTACTGGTTGATCGTCTTGATTGCATTGGCACTGGGGTACTTGCTGACGATCTCAATCGGTGGTGCAGATATGCCGGTCGTGATTGCGTTACTCAACTCTTATTCAGGTCTGGCTGCCGCTGCGACGGGTTTCGTTCTTGGTAATAGTGTCTTGATTATTGCCGGTTCGCTTGTTGGAGCATCTGGGTTGATTCTGACTCAAGTGATGTGTAAAGCGATGAACAGGTCGCTGCCCGCGGTTCTGTTCGGTTCACTTGGACCCGCTGCCGATGGACCTTCAGCAGATGAAGTTTATACAAATGTGAAATCGACATCGGCTGACGAAGTCGCCATGCTGATGGAGGTCGCCAGTTCGGTCGTCATCGTTCCCGGTTACGGAATGGCTGTCGCCCAGGCACAACACGCTGTTCGTGACTTGACCAACATGCTTCGCGAACGTGACATCAATGTTACCTTCGGGATTCACCCAGTTGCAGGGCGGATGCCGGGACACATGAATGTCCTACTTGCAGAAGCCGACATTCCTTACGATCTTCTCAAAGAGATGGACGAAACGAATTCCGAGATCGAACAGACCGATATCTGCCTCGTCATCGGAGCGAACGATACCGTCAATCCCGACGCCCGTACGAATCCTAACAGTCCTATCGCTGGGATGCCGATCATCAATGCCGATAAGGCAAAGACTTGTGTCGTCATCAAAAGAAGTCTCAGCCCAGGATTTGCCGGTATTCCGAATCCATTGTTCTCCGCTGACAATGCTTTGATGCTGTTTGGAGATGGTAAGCAAGCCGTCAACGACATCATCGCAGCGATCAAAGAAGGATGAGATATAGGAATTAGGAAATAGTTAGCCGCTCACTTAAAGTAAGCGGCAAAACTGTTCTACTATACTGTCAAATATTGTCCCGCCCGAAACGCCTCACTCAAATATCTAAGCAACGAGTTTTCTATGTCACCTAAAGCTATCGGAATTCTGTTCGCTGTTGCCACTGCCATCTTCTGGGGTTTGTATGGTCCCGCTTTACAGAAATCTCGCATTGATGGTCAAACTCCATTCAAGCCGTTTATTTTTATTGGTATTGCTTATCTGGTATGGGGCTGTTTAGGTGGGGCAGTCGCCGTTCAAGTCACTGGAAGTGGCTTCAGCTTCCCCGCAAAAGCGGCTTGGTGGGGATTCATTGCAGGCTCACTGGGAGCGTTTGGAGCATTAACACTCACCTATGCGATGTTCCGTGCTAAAGATGCTTCACTTGTGATGCCCGTCGTCTTTGGGGGAGCGACTGCTGTAGCGGCAATAACTGGACTGATACTACAAGCAAGGGCGGGTAACCTGCACGTTGACTATCGTCAGAT
>JABJMI010000770.1 GCA_018659505.1 Planctomicrobium sp. | reverse complement strand
CGAGAAGACGGCACAAGCTGCCAGTAAAGCGACTGAAGCGCAGCGAGTTGCTGCTGAGAAATTATTCAAAGCTGCCGAGGCTGTCGCCAAGCCAAAGAATATCAACTTCACTCCACCAACAACTCCCATCGTTGTCGAAGTGAAGCCTTCGCCGGTCAAGCTGGCTGCGACTGTTCCAAATGGAGGCAAAGTCAAGAAGGGTGAAACTCTTGAGTTGACTCTCAAAGTCACACGTCAAAACAACTTCGCTGGTCCTGTACAACTAACTCTTGCATCTCCTCCGGGAGTGAACGGTCTCGCTGCCGATCCGGTTGAGATCCCTGCTGATCAAGCAGAGGGGAAAATCATTGTAAAAACAACAGGTGACGCTCCCGATGGAAAAATCGGAAATGTCGTTGTTCGGGCTGTGATGCAGTTCGATGGCAACGCAGAGGTCGATGCACCTATCACAATCGAACTGACGAAATAGCTTTTCAACTTGTTTTTGAACACTTCAATTCATAACGGCTTCAAAGGATTCAGCAATGCGAATTGCACTTTGCCTTTCTCTGATCATCACAAGTTTCTCGACACTTCGAGCAGAAGAAGTGATCACCCCGGAAGACCCACAGTTGGGGCGAGCCGTCGATTTCTATCAAGACGTGTTCCCGATCCTGCAAAGTAAATGCCTCGCTTGCCATAGTGCAGCAGTAAAAGAGGGAGATCTAATCCTGGAGAATGCAGAGGCAATTCTCAAAGGGGGAGCAAGTGGTGAAGCGGTCATCCCGGGTAAACCCGAGGACAGCTATCTGTTTCAAGTCATTGCAAGAAACGATGAACCTGTCATGCCGCCACTTCCAAACAAAGTGCAGGCAAAAGCACTGACTCCCAAAGAACTGGGAATCTTCAAGCAGTGGATCACAGAAGGAGCGAAAACTGGGGAGAAACAACTCGGAGATTCCATCGCCTGGCAACCAATTCCTGAGACATACAAAGCAGTCTACAGCTTAGCCCTGGGAGCGGAGCAACGGTTTATCTACACCGGTCGGGGAAATCGCATTTTCGTCTATGACACAGTGTCACAGGCTGAAGCTGCTCGACTCAATGATCCGGGATTGTTGGCACTTCGAGATGGTGATCAGGCGATCTATGGTTCCGGAGTCGCCCACCGTGACTTTGTGCATTCACTAGCAGTCAGTCCTGATGGGAAAACGATTGCATCAGGTGGCTTTCGGGTTGTGAAACTCTGGAACAAAAATGATCCCGCACAAGTTGGAACCTTACAGTTGCCGGCGAAGCCAAAGTTCTCCGCAGTTGATCAAAACGGATTATGGTCGGCATATGCTTTAGAAAATAATGTGATTCAAATCTGGAATATGACCAACGGTCAACCGGGAGTCACCATCGCTGCCGATGACCAAGTAATAACGTCTCTTACTTTTGGACCTGAAGGGAAGACGATTGTCGCGGGGACTGAATCCGGAACGATTCGTATTTCAAATCTTGCAGATGGTGTAACGACCCTCGGGATGAAATCGACTGGTGCGATTCATGCAATAGCATCTCAGCCGGAAGGGGCTCAGCTTCTTATCGCCGACGCAGACAATGTCATTCGAGTCTGGAATTGGAGCGATGTTCAAGCTCCAGTCGCTGAGGGTGCCGAAGCTCCCAAACCAGTGGTGGAAATCAAAGGGCATTCTCAACCGATTACCGCTCTCAAAGTACTCCCTGCTCGTAAGGAATTGCTCAGCGGAAGTCGTGATGCAACCGTTCGATTGTGGAATCTTGTCGACGGCAAACAGGTCTTTTCACAAAATGCTGGTGGAGTCGTCACTGCCATCGCAATCAGCTCCGATGGAGGGCATCTCGCCGGGTCAGCGGAGAACAAAACTTCAACCGTTTGGGATCGCGCGGGTAAAAAGCTGGCAACCATTCAAGGTAACCAGTTGCTGGCAAAAGAAGTACGACTTCGCACTGATAATCAAACCGTTGCGAAAGCTCAATTTACACTTGCAGACACAGCTTTGAAAGAAGCGGAAAAGGACAAGACGCAGCGTGAAGAATCATTGAAGAAAGCGGAAGAACAAAAAACGAAAGTTGCTAAAGAATTGGTAGAGGCTGAAAAGAAAGCAACTGAAAGTAAAGTCAAAGTCGATGAGGCAGCTAAGCTTCTTGCTGAAAAACCTGAAGATGCTGCCCTCAAAACAGCCAAGGAAGCAGCGGACAAAGCTTACGCTCCACT
>JABJMI010000207.1 GCA_018659505.1 Planctomicrobium sp. | reverse complement strand
GATTCTGTTGCAGAAGATTCCTCCTGATTGTCGTCGCATTCCCGACATTTTGACCATCGATATTCTCTAACGCACTGACCCCAGCTTCGTTCACTATGTAGTGGGTCAATGCAACAAAGCGGTTTTCGCCGATAAGCGAACCAAGCAGTAATCCATTCGCAGGATCGAGCGGTTCTGCGATAACGACCATGCGGTAATTCCGAGGAACTTCGACCGGCAACTCGATTCTTGCCCCATACATTTTGGGAGAAAGCAGATGACCAGACTCGTCTCGCTGCCAGTCTCCATTCTTCCAGGCAGTCTCTACATCCAGAAGATCAAGCACGTTGATCTCTTCGCCGAATTGAAGCTGGCTGGAAGATGTTGATTGGACGAGGTCAGAGCTCAAAGATGTCGGTTGAATAATTTCTCCTGAGGGATTTCTAACTTGGAAGTAGCCCCACAATTCGGCAGTCGAGCCATCAACTAAGGTGACATTCACTCTGTAACTGACCGGCGAAGGTCGATCAAAAGCCCCAAGGGTGATTTCCTTAAGCTGTTCCAAATCAGAATCTCTGACCGAACCAACTGCTTCAACCCAAGGGCCAGCGAGTGAAGTTTGATACTCAACAAGACAATCCTTGACGCGAACGTCCTTAGGGAATTCAAATTGTAATGAAACAGTCTCATTCGGTTGCGGAATCAATGGTTTCGGAAGAGCTTTGAATTCGGAGAACAGTTTCTGCTGTGAGGTGAGTTGCACAGGAACATCAGGATTCCAATTCATGTGGACTTTTTGTTCTTTGTCGAGCCACGATTCGCTGATCCAACCACGGTACTGCCCCAGGCTCATGACCGAGCCATTTTGCGGTTGAGGGTGTGGTAATCCAACGGTGTGACCGACTCCTTCGTGATAGACAACACAGTCGCTGCCACGATACGGAACCCGCCAACCATCGGCACTCACCAGCCCCCAACCTTTACGTTGGTCAGCGAGGTACGTCGCGCGTGCTCCACCAGAAGTTGCTCCGGGGAAGTGTTGCTGTTCATGAAAATTTCCTTCAAACTCATACCCCTCTTTACCAGGTTTGACACGAAAGAAATCGTCCAGCGGGCGCCAGTTGATCTCCGACAAAACGAGTAGAATTGGAAACTCTTTCGATTCGTCTTGCCCAAACTTCAATCTCGCATCGACCTCTCGCAGGGTCTTGAAGAAAATTGCGTCGCCGTCTCCTTCGCGAAGTTGTTGCGTAGATAACTCAGAGACAAACGGTTCCTCAAGTAAATTTGCAGCGAGTGAAGATTGTCCTCCATACTCTCGTTCATGGAATTGAACAATTCTTTTGCAGTAGTAGTCTGCCCGTTCTTTCCAGTCGCTAAGTGGTTGCCGATCATTCGGGATGAAGTAGACAACCTGCACATTGATTTTCTCGAGTGAATGCTTGCCATCCCAGGTTTTTACTTCCGCAGACAAGTTTGTGGAGAGAAGAATCGTCAGCAACTGGAAGCAGAGGACAAAAAGAATTTCTCGTCGGAGCATGAACATTTTCTCGATGTGTGAATGTTAGGTTGGATCATGAAATCTGGAACTCGAAGACTGTAGTCTAATTCAACAGAATGCGTCTCAGAAAGGAAGAAAACCGCTGAGTCGCTGAGACTCGGAGAAAAGTATTCAAGGTTTCTCGGATCAGTCGCTCTGCCTCCGTTTTCGATTCCAGCAATTTTCAGTAGAATGAACTGGAACGATTCTTTGCTAATTCCCCATCATAATACTGATGCGACGATCATATAATATTCCTTACCTCAGAGTGAAAATGAAACATCTTTCATTGTTAATGATTATCTTTTCGAACGTCGTCTACGCAGATGATGTCCAGTTCAATCGGGATGTTCGACCGATCTTGTCGGACAAATGCTTTGCATGTCACGGACCTGATGAGAAAACTCGCGAAGCGGAACTGCGTCTCGATGAACAGGCGAGTGCTTTCGCCGATAGGGATGGCTCACAAGTCATCGTTGTAGGAGAGCCTGCTGCAAGCAGTTTGATTGCCCGCATCACGTCGACTGACGAATCCGACAGAATGCCGCCACCGGAGCATGGGAAAGCATTAACCGCGGATGAAATTAAAATCTTGCAAGACTGGATTCAGCAGGGAGCGAAGTATCAGGAACACTGGTCTTACATTCCTCTTTCACGTCCTGAAGTTCCTGTCGTCGCGAAAACAGAAGTGAGTCCCATTGACAGTTTTATTCGTCGAAAACAACTTGAAGCGAACGTCTCGATGAATGATCCGGCTGATCGCAGAACGTTGCTAAGAAGAATCTCATTCGATCTGACCGGGTTGCCGCCGACTTATAAAGAAGTGTTGGCATTCGAAAAAGATGACTCGAATGATGCTTACGAAAAAATGGTTGACCGTCTTCTGCAGTCGCCGCATTTCGGGGAGCGAATGGCGATCTACTGGCTCGATCTCGTGCGCTACGCCGACACGCTAGGGTATCATGGCGACCAAGTGCGCAGCGTCTCACCTTATCGCGATTACGTGATCGACGCATTTAACAGTAATAAGCCTTTCAACGAATTTACGACTGAACAGCTCGCTGGGGATTTACTTCCAAATGCTTCACTGACTCAGAAAGTTGCGTCGACTTACAATCGGTTGAATCGAGCTTCCGCTGAAGGGGGACTTCAACCCAAGGAATATCTAGCAAAGTATACAGCAGATCGGGTTCGTACAGCGGGCGCCGTTTGGCTTGGCTCGACGATTGGTTGTGCTGAATGCCATGACCATAAGTTTGATCCCTTCTCCGCCAAGGACTTTTACAGTTTCGGTGCATTCTTTGCGGACATCAAAGAGCAAGGCATCGTCAATGGTGCAAATTACATCGAGCAACTTCCTGTTCCGACTGGTGACCAGCAAACTCAACTTGCAAAAATTGACGAGCAACTTAAACAGACTGAGTCCAACTTTAATCGACAATCCCCTGAACTTGACGCCGCATACGATGAGTGGGAAACCGCTGCGGTGTTGGCTGGTGATCGCTGGAAAGAACACAACGCGACAGATTTGAAGTCTCAACATGGCACGACTCTGACATCTTCCGAAACTGGTGTCGTGGTCGCCTCGGGACAGAATCCAGATAAAGAGGTTTTGGAACTTGAATTCGCGACTGACCTCGCGACCATCGGTGCTCTTAGAATCGATGTTTTAGCGGATGATAGTCTGCCAGCCAGGGGACCGGGGAGAGCTGCGAATGGAAACTTTGTAGTGAACGAAGTTGAAGTTTCGTATGGAGAGCAAAAAATTGAGTGGGCAAAGAGTTACGGCTCCCATGCCCAAAATGGATTTCCTCCAGAAAACTTAGCTCAGAACGCTACAGGCTGGGCGATTCTTCCCAAGGCAGGGCAGGATCACTACTTAATACTCGAGGCGAAACAGGTTCTGGCTTTATCTCCCGGAATAGAAAGCGAAAAAGCTGCGAAGTTTAAAGTCACTATCAAACAGAATCATGGTAGTACTCACACCTTGGGACGTTTCAAAATTTCAGCTTCGCCGGAATCGGCGGTCGTAGAAGGATCGGTGATTCCGTCAGCGGAAGTGGCTGAGATTTTGAAGATTCCAACCGAGAATAGAAACCATGAACAACGTAGCAAATTGAATTCAGACTTTAGAAATCAGACTCCGCTGTTAAAGCAAGAACGTGACCAACTCGCCCAACTTCGTACCGCAAAGAAACAAATCGAAGGCGCGATTGTGACAACCTTAGTAACTGTCGCAGCACCTCCGCGTGAAATGCGTGTCCTGCCGCGAGGTGATTGGATGAGTACCGCCGGAGACATTGTGACTCCTGCGGTTCCAGAGTTTCTTTCAAGTTCGGAGCATGAACAAGCTGAACCGTTAAATCGTGTCGATCTGGCAAAGTGGTTGACTTCCGCCGAGAATCCACTTGTAGCACGCACGTTTGTGAATCGCTTATGGATGTTGTATTTCGGTCATGGAATTTCTCGATCCGTTGACGACTTAGGTTCTCAAGGAGATTGGCCAACTCATCCGGGACTGCTCGACTGGTTGGCAATCGAATTCATCGACTCCGGTTGGGACGTCAAGCATCTCATCAAACTAATCGTGATGTCGGAGACATACCAACAGTCATCAATTGTCTCACCTGAAATGCGATCAACAGACCCCTTCAATAAACTCTTCGCACGACAAACGAAACAACGCCTCGATGCAGAAATGATCCGTGACAATGCACTGTTCGTCAGTGGGTTGCTTGTCGACAAAGTCGGTGGTCCAAGTTCCAAGCCATATCAGCCGGCAGGTTACTGGGCTCAGCTCAATTTTCCGAAAAGAACTTATCAACATGACCAGAATGATGATCAATACCGTCGAGGTCTCTATACACATTGGCAACGGACGTTCCTGCACCCAAGTCTACTGGCATTCGATGCTCCAGCACGAGAAGAATGTACAGCGAAGCGCGAGAAATCAAACACTCCTTTGCAAGCTCTTGTTTTATTGAATGATCCAACCTATGTCGAATCTGCACGCGTCTTCGCAGCGGAGATTGTTCAGCAGGCAGAAACTTTTGAAGAGCGATTAAACTTCGCTTACGGGAAGTGTCTCAGCAGAGTCCCGACTCAAGCAGAAATGGAAACATTACGAACTCTGTACCAGTCTGATTACGAAAAATTCTCGCATGAGGATTCGAAGGATTTATCATTCCTAAAGACAGGTCTCGCACCCGCAGAGAAGGTAGAGAATCAATCCGAAATTGCAGCCTGGACAAGTCTGACACGCGTCTTGCTCAACCTGCATGAAACAATTACGCGATATTAATAATAAGGTGATATTCACCACGGAGGCACGGAGGAAAGCTATAGATCGAACCTCGGAATTCACCAGGGAAGACGTAAGTGAAATTTTAGTGACGAAGAGCTAAATTTCGGAATTGAATTAGGTGCTTATCTTTTCTTTCTCCGTGTCCTCTGTGCCTCCGTGGTTTTTATCTTTACAAAGCACATTCAAACAACAGCAATTGCCATTTCTATTGAAGTTGCTCCTCAGAAAATACAGTTCATCGCCCAATCCAGAAGCAGATTCATGAAAATCCACAACACTACTACGAATGACTTTCTCACTCAGCAAACCCGAAGAAGCTTCTTGGGGAAGTCTGCTTTAGGAATTGGTCCTTTAGCTCTTTTCTCAATGTTACAACGCTCGGCGAAAGCGGAGTCGCAGCAAACAGGTTTGAATTCTGGAGTGGTTCAGCCACTGCATTTCCCGGCAAAAGTGAAACGGATCGTACACCTTTGCATGGCGGGTGGGCCTTCTCATCTGGAAACATTCGATGAGAAGCCAAAACTCAAAGAAATGCACGATCAGCCGATGCCGACCTCATTTACAGAGGGACAGCAAATCGCACAACTACAAGGTCAAGTGCTGAAATGCTTCGGTCCCCAATTTGACTTTCAATCTTTCGGAAAGAGTGGGCAACGTATTTCTTCACAGTTTCCCAAACTGGGATCGATGGCGGATGATTTGTGCATTGTTCGTTCTATGCACACCGATCAGATTAACCATGACCCAGCACATACTTTATTCAATACAGGTTCGTCACTCGCTGGTCGACCGAGCATGGGCTCCTGGCTGTTATATGGGTTAGGTCAAGAGACTGATAATTTGCCCGGATATGTTGTTCTCACATCGGTCGGGAAAGGTGGACAAGCACAACCAATCGCAGCGAGGCAATGGCACTCCGGATTTTTGCCTTCGCGATATCAGGGAGTTCAATTTCACGCTTCGGGTGCTCCGGTTCTCTACTTGAATCGACCGGAAGGGATCACGCTTGATCAACAGGAAAACGTGGTCAACACGATCAACAACCTGAATCGGCAATTCGATTCGGTCGTGCATGATCCAGAGATTACGACTCGTATTCAACAATACGAGATGGCATTTCGGATGCAGTCGAGCGTCCCTGAACTGATGGATTTCAGTGGTGAAACCAAAGAGACCTTCGAACGCTATGGAACGACTGGCGGCGACGGGACATTCGCCTCGAACTGCCTATTAGCCCGCAAGTTACTGGAGAAAGACGTTCGTTTCGTACAGGTCTATCATCGTGCTTGGGATCACCACGGGAACATCAAAGGGTCCATCGAAATTACAGCGAAGGAAGTCGATCAAGCATCCGCTGCGTTCATTCAAGACCTAAAAGATCGTGGTCTATTCGAGGACACACTCATCGTCTGGGGTGGCGAATTCGGTCGAACTCCAATGGGGCAAGGCAGCGGTCGTGACCATCACATCAAAGGCTTCTCAATGCTTCTCTCCGGCGGGGCAGTGAAAGGTGGAATGTCTTACGGGAACACTGATGAACTCGGCTACGCTGCCGTCGAGAAACCCGTTCATGTTCGGGATTTCCATGCGACGATGCTAAAACTCTTCGGTGTCGATCACACAAAACTGACATATAAATTCCAGGGCTTAAACTTCAAACTGACAGGCGTTGAAGAAGCTCATGTGATTGATGAGATACTTTCTTGAGACATGCCGGAATCTTAAGATTTAAACGCGGAGGCGCGAAGAGAGGAAAAGATGCACCAATCCGGGGCTAGCGCCCAAACGGCTAATTTCGAGGTTTTATTAAGGGATTATTCCTGAGTAGATGTCCCTGAAATTAAGGATCGGTATTTCAGTTGGCATCAATATGTTGGGGGAGCCCTGACGATGAATTCAAATGAGAACGCGGATTTTCGCGGATGCGGCGGATTCACGCTGATCAGATTTATTAGTTAGAATTGTCAATAACTAAAGTATGCATCCAACCAAGGGCGAAGTTCGATCAAGATGCTAAGCTGTGGAAGCAATAAAACTGCAATTCGGATTCTACCTCATCATCGATCCGCGAAAATCCGCGTTTACATACTGAAAGAGAATAATGCAGCTGAGTGAAGAAACAACGAAATCATTAGCAGAGAATCAACAGGAGCATCTCGTTCAATTTTGGGATGAATTGGATGAGCAAGAGCAATCTCGATTGCAAAAACAGATCGCTGAGATTGATTTCGCACTACTAAAGAAACTGATTACCAAGCGAGATCAGGCAGCGACTGAAGAGTCGGGTGCGGATAAAGCGAAAAAAGCGACTTCGCCGGAACAACTTGTGCGGTTGCCACAAGATGAAGATCAAATAGAAGAACGAAAGAAGGCTGCTCAAGTTGGTAATGCCTTACTTGCATCCGGGAAAGTCGGAGCGATTCTTGTGGCGGGGGGACAAGGTTCTCGCCTTGGATTTGATAACCCCAAAGGGATGTATCCGATTGGTCCCGTTTCGCAGCGAACACTTTTTGAGATTCTCGCTGAGCAAGTTCTCGCTCGTTCACAACGTGCCGGAGTGGTCATCCCGTATTTCATCATGACCAGCGAAGCGACACATTCTTCAACTGAGAAGTTTTTCGAAGAACATGAATACTTTGGCCTCGGGCAGGAAAATATCTTTTTCTTCCAGCAATCATCGCTGCCTGCCATTGATGACTCGTCTCATCAGATTCTTCTGGCAGAGAAAGGCAAAGTCGCCACCAGCCCCGATGGGCATGGCGGGATGCTAAACGCTCTCAACAAGCATGGCATGTTGGACGTGATGCGGGAACGAGGAATCGAACACCTCTTCTATCATCAGGTTGATAATCCAACTGCGATTGTCTGTGATCCTGTCCTGCTTGGTTTGCATCAACAGTATGGCTCTGATTTGACAACAAAAGTCGTTGCGAAGGCGACCCCTGAAGAGAAGATGGGTGTACTCGTTTCAATCAATGCGAAAACCGAAATCATCGAATACAGCGATCTGCCGGGAGAAGAAGCCCATCGTAAGGATGAACATGGACAATACGTCTTCTGGGCAGGGAACACAGCGATCCACGTATTTCGCAGAGAGTTCATGGAATCTCTTCTCGAAGATGAACTCTCACTTCCATTTCATATCGCGCACAAGAAAATCCCCCACGTTGATTCAGCAGGAATAAGTATCGATCCCGATCAACCGAATGGCAATAAGTTCGAGCAGTTCATCTTCGATGCACTGCTCCATGCGAAGGTTGCGCTGGTCGTTGAGGGAGACCGCCAACGAGAATTCAATCCAGTGAAGAACGCGTCGGGAAGTGACTCTCCCGAGACTTCCAAAGCGGCACTTGCGAGAATTGCCAAAGAGTGGGTGACAACCGCAGGAGGAGAAGTCCCGAAGAACATCAAAGTCGAAATCAGTCCATTGCTTGCTTTGGATGAAAACGACATGAAAGAAATTCTTCCCGACGGAACCGTCTTTCAGAAAGATGCTGTTCTTAAGAATTGAGTTTTTTGTGTTTAGCAGCACACATTATGTGTGCTGCTAAACGTAAAGTTATTGCAATTTCCCGCGGGCGGCGATTTCCCAGACAGATTCTACGATTCCGTTACGAAGTCCGTAGAACTCGTTATGCAAGACGGTTGTGTGGTCGCTGTAGCCGGGACGCAGAACGACCTTGTCACCAATCGTCAGGTTCAACGATTCTCCGCTGAGTTTGAGTGTCATGTGCTCGGCACTTAGCTTGTCGACTTGTGCATCATCTAGCGGTTTCCCGTTCGCTAGCCCGAGAACATGTGGTGGATGGATATCTGGATGAACTGCTTTTCTACCAATGTCAAGAACGGCTCGTTCCAGATTAGGACGACTGACGACTGTTGCGAGAAGTGTTAACGCGGGCTTCAATTCAGTCAATCCGCAGCGATCCATATAGAATGGATCAGCAAAAACCCCGGCGCCTGCTTGAAGTTCAGTCACTACTGGATGCGTTGCAGAGATGTGATACGAACCAGTCCCGCCGACGCTAACGATGTCGCACATCATCCCCTTCTCAACCATGAAGGTTTTTAGTTCTTCAAGAACTGCCATGGCTGAAAAGATCAGCTTCCTTTTCTTCTCTTGATCGGGCTCCATGAGAAGATGCCCTTCGTAGCCCATGATGCCAGCAAGTTCGATTCCTGGCAATCGATTGATTCCCTCCGCGAGTGTGCGCGCATCTGGCCCTGGACGAACTCCAACACGATTCATACCCAAGTCGACTTCAATAATAACTCGACAGCGAACGCCATGTTGTCGACAGACATCCGAGAGTGCTTCTGCCTGCACAAAATGATCGCACGCGACAATTGGATTTGCTATTTGGCAAAGTCTGGCGACTCGCTGAAGTTTTTGATCTCCAATAATCATATTGGCAATCAAAATATCATCGATTCCATTT
>JABJMI010000909.1 GCA_018659505.1 Planctomicrobium sp. | reverse complement strand
GGTGAACGCTGGGGACGCCATTGGCTCGATCTGGCAAGGTATTCCAATTCCACAGGAGGAGGACGCTCGCTGTTGTATGGTGAATCATGGCGGTATCGCAACTATGTGATTGATTCATTCAATAACGACAAGCCATTCGATCAATTCATTCGCGAGCAGATTGCTGGCGATTTGTTAGTTTCAGAAGACTACAAAGTTCGGCAGCAGCAAATCATCGGCACCGGATTTCTTGCACTTGGTCCACATAACTACGAGAACCAGGACAAGGAACAGCTACGCATGGACGTCGTCGATGAGCAGATTGACACAGTCGGGCGTGTCTTCCTTGGGATGACGATTGGCTGCGCGCGATGCCACGATCACAAGTTCGATCCGATTCCAACGACAGACTACTATGCTCTGGCAGGGATTTTCCGTAGTACAAACTCACTGGTTCCGGGGAATGTTTCCAAGTGGGTTTCGACTCCGTCACCGATCTCTGTTGAAGAAGAGACGGAACGAGACGCCTACAAGGTTGCTGTCTCCACCATCAATACGAAGATCAAGAAGCTGCAAACCAAAATTAAAGATTTGAAAGTCGGTCTTCCCAGCATCGTGATGGATAACCCAGCGGCAACACTCGTTGGCGCATGGACTGACAGTACGAGCGTCAAAGGTTACGTGAATGAGAACTACCAGCACTCTTCGGAATTAACTGCTTCAGCTGAGTATCTGTTTGCAGTTGATGAAGGTGAGTATGAGATTCAAATCAGTTACACGCCCGGTTCGAATCGAACACAAAAAGCCAAGGTGACTGTTGACCACGCAGAAGGAAACAAAGAGCTCAGTATCAATCAACGCCTACAACCTTCACTCGATGGGACATATCATTCTCTTGGGAATTTCAGTTCGAATGGCGAGTTGAAAATTATCATTCAGCCAACTGAAAAAGCTCCCACGATTATCGATGCCGTCCGCTTGATCTCCTTGAATGAAAATGAAGAGGAGACGACGAAGCAAATCCAGACCGCACTGAAAGAGACTGAAGTAGAACTGAAACAGCGACAAACAGAATTGGCAGAGTTGGAGAAATCAAAACCTGCCGAGCTTCCGCAAATCGTTTCCGTCGCTGAACAGCCAGAACCGAGTGACTACAATGTCAATATCCGTGGAAACCCACACAACTTGGGTGAAGACGTTCCTCGTGGATTTCTTTCTGTCGTGGAATCATCAGAGCAATTTAAAATTTCTGAGAACGAAAGCGGTCGACTCGAATTAGCAAACTGGATCGCCAATCGAGAAAATACACTGACAGCGAGAGTCTTTGTGAATCGTGTTTGGAAACATCTGTTCAACGTCGGTTTAGTTCGAACGGTTGATAACTTTGGGGTTCCCGGAGAGAAACCGTCTCATCCGGAATTACTTGATCACCTCGCTGTCCAATTCATGATGAACAATTGGTCCGTCAAACAATTGGTTCGTGAGATCGTCCTTTCCCAAACTTACCAGCTAGCAAGTGCAACTGCTGGAAGCATTCAAGCCGATCCAGAGAATCGACTCTTGACTCATCAAAACAAAAGACGACTCACAGCTGAAGCGATTCACGACGCGATGTTTCTAATCAGTGGAGAACTCGACCTGACTCCCGGTGGGGACACAATTCGCTCCGGCACGAAAAGCGAGTACGGTTATCAATTCGACTTCGGGAAACGGGCAGTCTACTTGCCAGTCTTTCGCAATCGCCTCCCCGATCTTTTTGCCGTCTTCGACTTCCCGAATCCAAATCTGCCTCAGGGAAAAAGAACAGCCAGCAATATCTCGCCACAATCTCTCTTCTTAATGAACAGCGAGTTCGTCTCTCAACGCTCGCAGCAAACAGCGACTCAAGTCATACAAAAGGCAAACAGCACAGAGGATCGAATCGAACGGCTCTCGCTCGCAATCCTCAATCGATACCCAACCAGCGACGAACAACGACTGCTCACTGAATTCATAGGTGTAGAACCTGAATCGATAGAGCGTTGGACACAAGTCGTGCAGGCATTATTTGGGAGTTTAGACTTTCGCTTTGTTGAATAGAGAGTTTGCAAGAGTGCTCTAGGCAGCGAGAAATGATCTCACAAGTTAAAGGCAATAAATCGAGATAAACTGTTTAGCGTGATTTTGAATTGAACCAAGTTGCCTCAGTTTACTCGCGAAAAGAGACGTTTATGAATGAGAACTTGGAACGTGATCGCCAAGTCCTTTTGGCAGGACTGTTGGAGGACGATAGCCACGAAAATTTCGAGGTTGGTTCATTTGGTCATCATGAAGCCTTGGACCGTGCTCATATTCAGCTGGATAATTGGAGTCAGCATCTCGC
>JABJMI010000281.1 GCA_018659505.1 Planctomicrobium sp. | reverse complement strand
GACTTCTGGCGAGAATGGGAAAAGACACATCCGTACGATCCTGCGATTGAAGATGATGGATCGCTGGACACGAAGAAGACTGAACAGGCGAACGCTCACTAGAAAACGCTTAAGCATCCTATCAGATTGAAGTAATCTCTACGCTAAATGAAATGACTGTTCCAAGACAATCGTGAATTATTGCATGAAGTAGAAATCAAACAGTAAGAACAACTTACTCGACAGTATCTACGTAGAAGTTGCTTCTATTCGTATCCCACCATCGAAGCCAATCAATTTGCATGACCTTACCCTCAGCAAGAGTCGGTCGGTCTGGTTGATAACCGCTCCAAGAATGGTTGATCGAGTTGCCTGTCCATCTTCGCAGATGGAATTCAGAGAGAGCTCGTGTCGTGGCATCTGGTGATGATAAATCATCTATGAATTCTGGGATCTGAATACCAGCTTCACTTTGAGTGACATGTTCTCCTAGCCATCGGACAGAAGCCACCGGTGGCTCAAAAAGTTCATACGGGTATTTGGATTCATCTCGATACTGCCTTCCCCAATCATACAGGGAGGGGACGAAGTCACTGAACATGCTATGTTCCCATGCCAATACTGTTGCATAGCCTTTTTCATGTCGAGAATAGTGCTGCTTCTCTTGTAGAACATAATTTGTAGAAGTTCGGACCATTTCCTGGCGTTCGGACTTACTACCTTGTTTAACTGTAATCGAGAATCGTGCAAAATCTTTAACATATTCAACATTTACGAATGGGTATTTCGAGGCCTCGATGACTGCTTCCTTTGGGATCAATTCCAGTAAAGGTGAAACAGGAAAATTCTGACTACGGTGAACGCGTTGACTCACCCTGATGCAGAACAACTCATAGTCGCCTGGTTGGGTAATAGCACAATACTGCTGGAGAGCTAACCGGTGGATCTCGGGGTTTTCACGAGAATAAACTACATGTGCAATTGTTCCACCAGAGTAGTAGAACTGCACTGGATGGTATCGATTTGAAACCCAGTTTCCATCAGAGTCACGCATCAGGAAAACGAACGTTTCATCACGGTTGTTGTGATACGACCAATCATTTCTCGCCCAAGCACCTTCACCATCTAGTTCGATTGCAAAGCGAACCAAAATCGGTTCCCCAAGCAAATAGTTTCTTTTCACAATGTCGAACGATCGCCGCAGGTTGCGTATATCGTAGTGAAGCAATTCTCGTAATTTCTGCCATTGGTTTTCCACATTTGGTTCTGGCACAAAGGGAACGAGAAATGCCGACTTCGTGTCAGTTTTCGTGAGGTGCTGTGGATTCGAAACAGTCAACCATTCTTTCGGAGGGGGACCGTGGAATGACATCATTTCTTCAAAAACTTCACGACCATCTTTTTCATCAACGATAACTGGTTTTTCATCTTGTCCGAAGTCCTGAGTAGCAACAATTGCAACGAGAAGTGCCAAACAGGTGAAAACCAATGCCGCGAATTCATGAAATTTCATGACTTACCTCGATTCAATTAGCGATCTGGCAAAATCTATTTGACCAGTGTACCGAGACTACATAACTTCACTCAATGAAATTGTCGACTTGGACTGTTTTTAGAGGTGCATAGCAATAAATGTTAATTTAAGAACTGCCAACACTACGTTGCCATGTGTCCCGTGAAAATTTCACTCTCATGATACTTTTTCATAAAATCAGTGAGTAGGGAGTCAACATTTACCCGCATACGTGGGATTTAGTTAGGTAATGGCTCACCAATTGATTGCAGCATGTCGATGATTGATGTTTCTTCCCAGTTGTCTTCGTTGACTCGCATTGCCAGCAGGACTTCTCCGTTCTTGCCTTTAAAGACACCTTCGACGATGTAGAAGGTTCTCCCGGACGGGGGATCGCGACCTATTTCGATTTCGAAAGGAACGAGTTGTCCATTGATATCGACTTGCACAGTTTTGGCATCGCTGGGGTCGACGATGAGTGGAGTTCCGCCGCCACCCTTTTCCATGAGGGTTTCTCGGATATGCTCGCGGACATCTTCGTCAGCCTGAAAGCGACTGTTAACCTCGATGAGTGTTAACAGTCCATCGCCTACGAAACGCTCGTAGAACGCACCTCGTAAACTCATGGTGTAGGCGACATTCATTTCGATGGTTCCCTTGGGCTGATAGCTGTCGGGAATTTGAATGTCGATCATCTCGGCCACGATCTCTCGGGCGCGGTCAGGATTCTCATTAATCTCTGGTTGAAACCACCACGCAGCGCCCCCGCACGCACAACAAAAGAACAAAAGGACAGCTGCCATAAAACCAGCGATCAATACCAGCACGGGATGTGCTGGCTGATTTTTGTCTGATTGTTCAGCAGCCAGCATTTTTTTACTGACAGATGTCTTTTTCTTGGCAGCCATGATACGACTTTAGAGTCAATGATGTGTTTGCAAAATTAGCTTGGGAGTTTTGCCCCACACTTAAAGTGTAGGGCGAAATAAAATTACAATTCTTCAAGACAAGCGGTGCTCTGCCCATAACGCTGCTCCTAATACTCCCGCGTCGTCTTCGAGCTTCGCTGGGACAACTTTGAAGCTGTCTCGGTAGGCAGGCATTACTCGCTTGTTTGCCGACTTCAAAACGGTTGGGACAAATAAATCTGGCATCGCTTCTACTAATCCACCACCAAGAATCACAACTTCAGGACTAATCAGATTCACCACGCTTGCTATTGCAATCCCGATATAGCGAGAGGCTTCGATAATGATTTCTTCAATGGCTTTGTCTCCTTTCTCGATTGATGAGGAAAGAGCTCCGCTGCGAATTTTAGAGAGATCAACTCCTGAGTGAGCCAAAAGATTGGGAGCGTCGCCGCGATAGGCCGTTCGTGCAGACTGAGAGGCAATTGCCAATCGACTGGCGACCGATTCAAGGCAACCACGCTGACCGCATCCACAACGAGGACCATTGGACATCACCTGAATATGTCCAATTTCGAATGCGGAAATCTTGGCGCCTCGCAGGATTTCCCCCTGATAGACACAGCCTCCACCAATGCCTGTTCCGGCAAATACACCGATCGCACAGCGAGACCCTTTGGCGGCGCCCATACGGTATTCGGCATAAGTCCCGGCATCGACATCATTCAAGATCGCGACAGGGCAACCGAGTTCTTTTGAAACCTGTTCACGTAAAGGGACGGCTTCCCACCCGAGATTTGGGAGGTCCATCAGAATGCCATTGTCCATATCAATAGGTCCAGGACAGCCGATTCCGATTCCTTTTAAGTCTTCAGCAGTCATCTCTGCTTTTTTGAGGGCGACTTTGATCGTGTCAATAATTCGATCAACACCTTGACGTTCGGTCGTGCCGGGTTTCGTTCTCTTCTTCTCTTTGGCGATCACCTTCCAGTTTTCGTCATAGATTTGAGCGAGCATCTTCGTGCCGCCCAGGTCAAATCCCATCCAATGTTTTTCTTTTTCGCTACTAGCCATGATTTCACTTTTATTTCAACACTCTGCCAGCAGAGGTTTTAACGCCGAATAAGTTTTTAATTAGTTCAGGATTTGTAATCGAAACCAATCGATCATCGTTTCTAATCCGTTGACCGTTCTTTCCAGCACGAATCCATTTTCCATTGACGGAAGATGCGTGAATAGAAATTGGTACGGATGATTGACGCGGTCCTGATGATAGCTTCCGTAGTACAGCAGATGATTGCAAACGTACCGCCCGGCGTTTTGGCTGATTTCCGCCGGAATACCCTGACTGGAAAGTGTTTCGACTAACGCTTCCAGGTCCAGTTGCGAGACAATTTGCTCAGGACCATTCTCGAATATTTTTGCTTGAGTGCGAATCTCTCCCGCATTATCAGGGATGCGAGCATCATCAAGATTGACGGCCAGACTCTCAAATCGTAGCGACTGCTGATGCCTGCCGACTCCAAATGAAAGAACTAAATCAGGTTGAAGGTCTGCCAGCAATTGATCGAAGATTTCTTCCACTCCGCGATACTCGACTGGAACTGTCGCTGGAAAGAGTTCGACACCATCAATGCTGATTATTCCAATCCTCAATGCATCGATCAGCGTTTGTGACGGATTCGTTGAGACTCCAGGAAACGGAGGAAAGCCAGTAACAAGAACTTTCATTGAGTTGATTCCATGCCCGGAGGGGTCTCAATGCAAAAAAGAATCGCCTGAAATATTGAGCCAGACGATCCTTAGATATGAGCCATCAGTTATTTAACTCGAACCAATTTCATGAGTCGACCAGAGACGTTCCAATCTTGAACGTACAGGTTTCCGTCTTTGTCCCAATAAGAACCGTGTGTTCCGCTGAAGACTCCTTCTACCCAATCCTTTTGAGGAACATTGAAACTGCCCCCCTTCTTCGGATCAGGATTGTGTCCCAGAACTGCGATGATTCTATTGGTTTTATCCAAGACAACGACTCGTCCGTGTAAATCCGGCACTGAAACAAAATCACCTTGAACTGAAACAGAAGTCGGCATTCCCAAACCGGTGATGACCTCTTCGATGTAGTTTCCTTCGAGATCGTAATGCAGCAAGCGTCCTTTGGGTTGGTGATTACGATCACAGATCAACAAACGAGGTGGATCGTAGCGTGTGTCCAATGTCATTCCGTGAGCTGTGTTGAACTGTTTAAGAGCGTTCCCTTTCTGCCCGAAGTGCATCAGGTACTTTCCGTTCTTATCGAACTTGAAAATGTGATTGCTCGCATAACCATCGGAAAGGATGATGTCTCCGTTGGGAGCAACTGTGATCGCTGTGGGTGAGAACTTGGTCAGTTTAAGTCCAGACTCTTCCGGGAATTTGAGTTTCAAGACGATTTCCCCAGTGACTGCATCGAACTTAATGCCCTCGGCATTAGCGTTTCTGGCTGCATAGATGAATTCGGCATCACCTTCTTTTCGAATTTCCAGGTCGTGAATGTTGGAGTATTCTGGACCCAGAAACTTCCGAAGCACTTCTCCTTCTGGAGAGAAAACAAAGACTCCAAGATTCGCGCTGGTGTAAATACTTCCGGCTTCATCAATGACGACCCCTCCGTGAGTCGATCCGATGACCGACTCTCCTTTTGAGCCAAGCCCCCAACCAGGAACCGTCTCGAAGGTCATGGAACCATTGCCCATACGCACCGGTGTGGCTTTATCCGCAGCTTCAATCGCGATCGCAGTTGATAGCAAACAGATGGATAGAGATAGTAAAAAACGCATTTTCAACATCTTGAGTCGTCCTTAAATATGGTGAAGATCTCGTGGAGATTCATATGTAGATCTAACTTTGTAGATCATGCTCCCGAATGACGCAACTTGATGAGACGATTTTGAATGAACTGTTTGCTCTCTTGACCTTTCAAACGGTGAAGTTACTTTTTCGGTATGAGGAATATTTCACCAATGATGCTTCAATTTTGTTCAATCGGCATCGTGAATTTCACTCTTCCAGTTGAGCCAATCAATTGAAATAGAATATTTCCCT
>JABJMI010000337.1 GCA_018659505.1 Planctomicrobium sp. | reverse complement strand
TGATCGCTTGAACTGGCAAAAAACGCCCAGAAAGGACGACCGCAATCGATTATGAAGCGTCAGTCTTGGGCAATAGACGACCTCATTCTCAGAAAGTTTCTTCGAACCTAAAGAGAATTCAAACGGATTTCTTTTCGTAGAGGCTCAACTTTCCTAAGATACATTACTGTGTCTTGATCGATATCGACCTAACTTCTCAGACTGCAGGATGCCACTACTTGAGGTATCAACGAGAGCGGTCTCCATATTTACTAGAGTTCAAAAAGTTCTTTTGATGAAGAAATCACTTAACTATTTTCCGGCGACGCTTACTCTTCTGTTCATCGCGCTGATCATGGGGTGTCCAACTCAGCCAGAACAGCCTCCTAAGTCTGATCAAACCTCCAACAAGGAAGATGAGACTCCAACGACTGTTCCAATCACGCCTGAAAGTGAAACGGAAAAGCCAGAACCCGTTCAAGCAGACGATGCAGACTCTGTTGCAAAATTGAAAGAAGCGGGCGCAGTTCTGCAAACGAACGAGCAAGGAAATGTCGTTGTCGCCAATTGCAAGGCGGCACAAATGACAGACGAACTCATGCCGCTCCTGAAAGGGATTCCGCATGTCGAGAAGTTAGACTTAGAAAACGGACAGTTTGGCAACGACGCCCTTGCAGTCCTGGAACATCTGTCTCAATTGAAATTGGTCAACTTGCGACAATGTAGTCAACTCGACGCAGATGGCTTAGTAAACCTGAAGAAAGCCCCACAGCTGGAACGCTTGCTATTACTTTATACGCGAACAAACGATGAGGGACTCGCACACGTCGCTGACTTGGAGAATCTTGTCGTTCTCGACTTGCGGGGAACCAAGATTGGTGATGAAGGTGTCAACAAATTAACGAACTTGCCAAAGCTCGTCGACCTGAAAATTCGTTCCACGAATGTCTCTGGTGAATCGATGGCAACGATTGGGGAAATGAAGAAACTTCGCTATCTCGCCTTGGAAGATGCAGGAGTCGGAGACGATCATATTGGTGAATTAGCGGCACTCAAAGGACTCGTCAGTTTCAACATCATGCGAACCTACGTCAGCGACGAAGGACTGGCGAACTTTAGCGATCAGAAATTTAAGGATCTTCGATTTCGCGATACAGCGATTGGAGGTCCAGGACTCGTTCATCTCAAAGGTTCTATAGACTCATTGACATTTCTGGATTTAAGCGAGACGCTGATTGATAACGATGGAATCGCTCATATTGCTCCCTTTACAAATCTTGAACATTTGCTTGTCTGGAACGGAACCATGGATGACGATGGTCTTGCTCCTCTTGTCGAATTGAAAAAGTTGAAGTCTCTCGATATTCATGGTTGCCGAAGGCTGACATCTGCCTGTGCAGATCAACTCGTTCAAATGGAAAATCTAGAAGAGCTTAACATCGCCGAGACCAACTTTGACGACGACGGATTAGCGAAACTGGCAGGGATGAAGAATTTGAAATCGATCTCGGTTGGTCAAACTGGTGTCACTCCAGATGGAATCGCTGCATTTAAAACCAAGAAGCCCGATTGCAAAATCAACGAATAAGAATTGGAAGCAGTCTCTCAGATGTCAGCGACTATCGAAAATAATCAGAAGACTTGCCGACTGGTCACCCTCGGTTGCAAAGTTAATCAGTACGAGACTCAACTCGTCAAAGAAGCTTTGGAGCAGAACGGTTACCGAGAAGCGACTGAGGAAGAATCGGCTGATATTTGTGTCGTCAATACGTGTACGGTGACCTCTGAAGGCGATTCCAAGTCTCGGAAAATTATTCGTAAGCTCGCTAGGAACAATCCCGGGACACGAACCGTTGTTATGGGATGTTACGCGACTCGCGACCCGGAAGCGGTTGCTAAACTTCCGAATGTTCTTGAAGTCGTCACAGATAAACGTGAACTTCCAGACATTCTTGAGCGTCACGGGATTCACGATACACCTTCAGGGATCAGTTATTTTGAAGGACGCAAACGCGCTTACGTAAAAGTACAAGATGGCTGTTTATTAAGGTGTACATATTGCATCATTCCATCAGTTCGCCCCGGTTTACGCAGCCGCGATCCGCAAGATATTGAGGATGAAGTTCGGCGGCTAGTTGATAACGGATACAAAGAGATTGTCATCGCAGGCATTCATGT
>JABJMI010000473.1 GCA_018659505.1 Planctomicrobium sp. | reverse complement strand
TATCTCGTTAGCTTTGATCCGAAACGCATTCCACACATGTTCGTGGATGTACTGGTCATCGGGACGGGAATCGCGGGAGTCCGGGCTGCACTTGAAATTGATCCCAGTCAACGAGTTGTGATGGTGACCAAGGATCAGGTTTCGATGTCGAACAGTTCCTGGGCACAGGGCGGCATCGCTGGTGTGCTTGATCCGTCTGATGAAATTAACAACCACGCTGAGGATACGATTACTGCCGGAGCTGGTCTGTGCGATGAGAACGTCGTTCATTCTGTCGTCGAAGCGGCTCCGAAGTGTATACGTGAACTGATTGAATACGGAGCGAAGTTTGACCGCGTTAATGGAGAGATCGCCCTCACTACCGAAGGAGGTCATAGTCATCCCAGAGTTGCACATGCTTTAGGCGACGCCACTGGCAAAGAAGTGATGCGGGCGCTGATCGACTCTGTACGAGGAACGAACTGGACTGAGATCTGGGAACAGACTTATACCATTGATCTGCTCACACATGAAGGTGTCTGCCGTGGGGCGTTGATGTGGAATCCCTACCATGGGAAAACATTCGTCTGGGCGAAACAGACTATCCTTGCGACCGGCGGAGCTGGCAGACTATATCGTGAGACAACGAACCCCGATATCGCTACCGCAGATGGTCATGCCATTGCTTATCGTGCCGGAGCAAAACTCCGTGATATGGAAATGATGCAGTTCCATCCAACGGTTTTGTACATCGCAGGGAGTTCAAGACACCTTATTAGTGAAGCCGTTCGCGGCGAAGGTGGGCATCTTGTCGACGTAAACGGCTATCGTTTCATGCCCGAATATGATGAACGACTGGAACTTGCTCCCCGAGATATTGTCAGCCGTGCGATTACCGATCAAATGGAGAAGACTCGGCATTCATGCGTCTATCTCGATCTGACACACCTTGACCCAGCGATGATCGCGAATCGTTTCCCAAACATCAGTGCCATGTGCCGGGAGTTTGGTCTCGATCTTGCCAAAGATCGTATTCCCGTTCGTCCCGGAGCACATTATATGATCGGCGGCTTGTCAGTAGACCTGGATGGTCAAACAACCTTACCCGGTCTCTGGGCTGCTGGGGAGGCAACTTCCAGCGGTCTTCACGGAGCGAATCGTCTCGCATCGAATAGTCTTCTAGAAGGACTCTATTTCGGAATCAAAGCGGGACAAGGGGCTTCGGCGGCAGCCATGAATATCCCAGACAACTTTGCCGCTCCGCCTATTGGTTCTGATCGACAACCTTCGCTGAACGATAAGGACAGTTTGAACTTGACCGACTTGCAAAATTCATTGAGTTCCATCATGTGGCGGAATGTCGGGATTCGCCGTGATGAAGAAGGACTGGCAGCCGCAGCGACTCAAGTCGATTTCTGGGCACGCTATGTCTCGCTGCGAGAGTTTCAATCTGTTGAAGGTTGGGAACTACAAAACATGTTACTGGTCGCGCGTTTGATGATCGAATCTGCTCAAGCTCGAACAGAAAGCCGCGGTGTTCACTTTCGCAGCGATCATCCCGACCCTAATTCAGACTTCGATGGACACGTTTCGATAGCGAAGAAGTAGTGTTTACTTCGAGGATTCGAGTTCAGGATTTCTTGAATGTTTTCACCATCTTGACATGATCAATGTCGGCTTCAACGAAAACATCTCCAGTCGGGATGAAACCTTGCTTCTTATAGAACTCAATCGCAGCGACTTGTGAATTCAAAAACAGTTCGCTGAGTTGATGATCTTGAGCGATTGTTTCGAGTTGAGACATGATCACCTTTCCGACTCCTCGCTCTCGAAACTCTGACAACACTGCGATGCGCCCAATCTTTCCACCCTTTTCGATGTCGATCCGTCCGGTTCCGATTGGCTGATCATCAATAATTGCCAGTACGTGCAGGCAAAATGTATCCCGGTCATCCTGCTCCAATTCAATCGGGACTTTCTGCTCATCCACAAAGACCTCGATGCGTACAGGCATCACGAGTTCTTTGAGATCTGCGAATGAACCGGTAATGATTGTCACTTGTGAGATGTTGTCAGACATAGTGTTGAGTATAATTCAATTGAGCGAAGTCGCACGATAAGTATTTCCGGAAACAAAGAGAATAAAGTGATCAATATCAAAAAGTTGATGAATCAATATGCCTCTGCCAAATTCTGTTTTCTGTGGGGGTTTCTATTTCTCCCAACACAGTTGCTCTGCGCGGCTGCCGACTCACCTGATAAGAAATTGAACGTATTGTTTATCATCTCTGACGATCTCACCGCGACAGCGCTTTCATGCTATGGCAACGAGGTTTGTCAGACTCCGAATATTGATGCGCTCGCTGCGCGTGGGGTGCGGTATACGCGGGCGTATTGTCAGGGGACTTATTGTGGTCCGTCGAGGGCGTCTTTCCTTTCGGGGTATTATCCGCAGGCAACGGGAGTATTGGGGTATGTTTCGCCGCGTCCGAAGATTGGTGATCGAGCAACATGGCCGCAGCATTTTAAGAACAACGGTTACTACTCTGCACGGGTCAGTAAGATCTATCACATGGGTGTTCCGGGAGGAGTTCAACTTGGAGGAGACGGTCGAAACCACAACAACTATAACGGAGCAGACGACGCGATCTCGTGGACCGAACGATTCAACAGTCCCGGACCAGAGTGGATGGCTCCCGGAGATGGTGAGACATTGGAGTCGAACCCCGATGGCAAGAAACCAGTCGTGGGTGGGAACACCTTTGTTGTCGTCGAAGCGGATGGTGATGATCTTGTTCATTCTGATGGCAAGACCGCTGCGAAGGCTGTTGAGTTGTTGGCTGAACATAAAGATGAACCCTTCTGGCTAGGCGTGGGATTTGTCCGTCCGCATGTTCCGTTCGTTTCACCACGGAAATACTACGAACCATTTCTGCCATACAGTTCGATGGAACTCCCTTTGAAATTCCCCGGAGACTGGGACGACATTCCCAAGCCCGGTATCAATTACAAAACCAGTTTGAATATGAAGATGGACATCCGTCGTCAGAAGAAGGCCCTGGGTGGCTATTATGCTTCGGTGGCATTCATGGATGCACAGGTTGGTAAAGTATTGCAAGCACTCAAGGAGAATGGTTTAGAAGAGAACACAATTGTGATCTTCACCAGCGACCATGGTT
>JABJMI010000345.1 GCA_018659505.1 Planctomicrobium sp. | reverse complement strand
CTTGACCACGATAGTTTGATCGAATCAATTCGGAGGATGCGGCTGGACGCCTCACTTGTCGATGGAACCGAAACAACATTTCGTGTTCGGTATCCCGCGTTGCGGACTGACTTCAAACATATGGTTGATGTCTTTGAAGACCTCGCCATCGGTTATGGCTATAAGAATATTGTCCCCAGCTATGCCGGTCAGGCGACGATGGGACAGGCTCGACCAGAAGACGATCAAAGTGAACTCTTCCGGGCAGTGTTGCTCGGTCTAGGATTTACCGAGATCATGAGTTTGCCGATGACAACTGAAGAACTTCACTTTGAGAAGTTTCGTCTACCGGTCCCTGAGCATTATGCGAAAATTGCTAACCCGAAATTGAAGGCAATGACTGTTGTCCGTTCACATTTAATGACCGGACTGATGGAACATCTCCGCGAAAACCGCAGAGCACAATTGCCAATTCGATTCTTCGAACTCGACAATGTCACGGTACTTGATAGCACTGCCGAGACAGGTGCTAGAGAAGAACGACATATCTCGATTGTCGAAATGGGCAAGGAAGCAAGTTACGCTTCCATTCGCTCAGTGATCGATGCATTGCTCTATGAGATGCAACTCGATGGAAACTACTCAGTCAGTGAGCATGTCTCCTTCATTCCCGGTCGTGTTGCAGATATAGAAACCGGTACTGAGGTCGCTGGTGTACTTGGAGAACTTCACCCGGAAGTCATAACTAACTTCGGACTGGACCATCCCGTAACAATCGCTGAACTGACTGTGATGCAGATCGTCCCGTGAGCGTCGATAATCCCTCTGGAAAACTCAAGTATCAATGTGTCGCGTTTGATGCTGTCGGCACATTGATTCATGCGACTCCATCTGTTCCGAAGGCATATCATTCTATCGGTCACCGCTACGGATGTCGGCTGGAATTAGGCGAAATCCAGAGACGCTTCCAGGATGTTTTCTCCAAACGGCAACTTAGCGAAACAACAAGCGAAGAAGAAGAGTTTCAATACTGGAGAAGAATCGTAGGCGAGGTCATCGGCGAAGTTGAGCAAGCGGATGCCTGCTTTGAAGAACTCTACAATCACTTCGCAAAGCCGGAGTCTTGGAGCGTTTCACCTCATGCAGATGAAACAATTCAACAGTTGCAATTAGCAGGAGTTCAGGTTGCAGTCGCTTCGAATTTCGATGTACGCCTTCATTCTGTTTTCGACGGTCATCCTGGACTCAAAGATATCTCCATCAGAATTATCTCCTCAGAGATCGGTTGGAGGAAACCAAACTTGAAGTTCTACGAGTCTCTTATTTCTCGCGCCAATTGTCTGCCATCGCAAATTTTGATGATCGGAGACGATTTACAAAATGACGTTCTGGCAGCACAAGATGCAGGACTCGCTGCGTTACATTATGTTCCGGGCAATGTTGGACACCAGAATGAAACAGATGAATATGCAACCCAGATCCGATCTCTGGATCAGTTGCGTCCTCAATTCTTGTATTATTTAGGCAAGTAAACAAGCAAGATGAACAAGATCATTAGCAGCAATTGCAACAATGCTAATATCAAATCACGAGGGGTAGAGGAAAAGACTAGAGCATCATCTTTTCCACGATGTACGTTTTCGCAAGTTTAAACGTGTTTCCCACAAGGCAGCACTGTTAAGACCGATTCTAGAATTGATTTAACGTAGCATTACTGCGAAGCAGAAGCGTTCTCGGTAAAGGTGGCAGAGTCTAATACTCCACCCGGTTCGTGTGCATCACGAAAGAAGTTTCTCATTTCAAGCATCGGTGGTCCGAGCAGCAGAATCAAGACTGGCGGTGCCAAACACAGGACCACTGGAAAGAGCATTTTAATAGTGGTCTTGTTCGCTTTCTCTTCAGCTCTTTGCTTTGATTGTTCGCGAAGTCCATCGGAAAATTCTGTCACAGCTTGTGCAACATGAGTTCCCATTCTCTCTGCCTGAGTCACCAAACTTGCCAGGGCGTTGACTTCGTCGGCGTTCATTCTCTTCGCAAAATCTTTAAGTGCCATTGTCATTGTATTGGCATCAGAATGACGTCGAACAACTTCTAGTTCAACAGCGATATCGGGATGGAAAAACTCGATCTCGTTTGAAACTCGTCCAAGAGAGTCACGTAAAGGAAGACCACCCTGTAGGCACATTCGAATGATATCCAAAGCATCTGGAAGACCTT
>JABJMI010000561.1 GCA_018659505.1 Planctomicrobium sp. | reverse complement strand
GGGATTCTTTCGGTCTTTCACAACGATCCGATGTTTCAAGGGCAGACAAAAGATCGACTTAACAATACCGAAATGAACTCGCTCGTCGATGGTGTTGTTCGCCCCGGTGTTGAAACGTGGATGAACAATAATCCTTCCATCGCTGACGCTGTGATCGGTCGAATTGTTTTGGCTGCGCGAGCAAGACTGGCAAGTCGCGAGGCTGTCAAAGAGATTAAACGCAAGGGACCAGGTTCTAAACGAAGCAACTTACCTGGCAAGCTTTTAGATTGTCGTTCCAACAAGCCTGAAGATTGTGAACTCTTTATTGTGGAAGGTCAGTCAGCTGGTGGAACCGCTGCCAGCGGTCGACAATCTGCAACACAAGCCGTCCTGCCGTTGAAAGGGAAGATTCTCAATACGGAATCACTAGCTCTTGGCAAGATTATGAAGAATCAGGAAGTTCATGATCTGGTGGAAACACTCGGGACGGGGATCGGTCCTCATTTCGATCCACATAAACTTCGCTACCACCGCATCATTCTACTGATGGATGCCGATAGTGATGGCTACCACATTAGTACGCTTCTACTGACGTTCTTCTTCCGTCACATGCGAGAATTGATCCAGCAAGGGAGGCTTTATCTGGGACAGCCACCGCTGTACAAAATCGAGGTTGGTAAAGAACGGCACTACGCTCGTGACGACGCCGATAAGGAAGAGATCCTCGCTTCGATTCCAGCGAATCGAAAAGTCGATGTGCAGCGATTCAAAGGTCTCGGAGAAATGAACGCATCCCAATTGAAAGAGACAACTCTCGATCCCGCAACAAGAACACTGTTAAGAATTGACATCGAAAACGCCGTCGACGCCGACGCCATCTTCGCCCAACTTCTCGGCAAAGATGCCTCGGAGCGGTACCGCATGATCATGGACGAAGCAGGCGAAGTCGATGATATTGATGTGTGATGGGGGCATGCAAAATTCTTGAACACTTTCTTCGAAAGTGGTGTCCAGTCTAAATGTGATGGGCTCTGCCCTGCTGTGCCCTAAGTAATCATGCGGCGAAAAGAAAATATGATGCCCATTCAATTATCTAAGTATCTAGACTGCGATTTCCTGCCATCATTGAAACTGATTGACTCAATGGGATGGAGCACAGTCTTGGTAGTTGATAATTTGAATCCGATGGAAGCTGAATGGTTGAGTAATGCCATACATGATACAGGGGAAACTGAAGCTAACAGTCTTTGCTTCGAGTATCAGCAAGAACCTGATATTTCAAGAGTTAAAGTTGGACGAGATCCACTATTGAACTTCGCGTGCGACAATTCCTACAGATACGCCATGCTCGTTGGTCTTCGAGAAGATTATTTGTTCTACAAGGATGAAGCAAATCGGTTTTTTTTGATTAACGGTACTGAATCATTCCTGAGCAAAGCATACCCATGTAGTAAAGATACTATGGAGCTCATGTTTATGTCCTGGGCAGACGATAGTTTTCAAACTGATGGCGAAAGCCAATTCCTTCTAAACATTTGGGACAAGTATATGAAAAGAGAATAGCTTGTCATTGAAAACGATGTTCTATCAATCAGAACAGGAGGAATAGTGTTGCGACACACCAACCTCCCCTTTTGATTTTTGATGAAGACTATTTCTTCAAAGCATTCTTAATCTCATTTGCAGCTTGCTTTCCTAATGCGGCACTTCCGGGTTTCGTGAAGTGGACATTGGCTGGCAGCATGAGTTTGTCCATTTGGGGTTTGACGAAGCTGAACATGTCGTCTGTCGGGATGTTGTTTTTCTTCATGATCTCGGCAGCGACTGCGTTGTACTTCGCTGCATCTCCTGGAATGCGACCTTTTGCACCTTCTGGGACAGGTGTCGTATTTCTCCAGATCAATTTTGCGTCTGTTTCCTTCAAGCGTGCAACGAGTTTCGTCAGATTCTTTTTGTAATCATCAATCGGAACTTGGTATTCACCTTCGCCTGGATCGACAAGTTGTGCTTTCGCATTGACAAACTTCAGATCGTGCAATCCCCAGTTGAAGTGAATCACATCCCACTTAGATTCGCCGAGCCAGCTATCGATGCTCTGAAGTCCACGCGTTGTTGGACCACCATTGGTAGGGATGCGATGAACGTTTGCGATGCCGTCCAGTTCATTCCGGACATCAACCGTGTATCCGATAGAGATGGAATCTCCAATCAGTAGGACGCGAGGCAATGCAGGGTCGTCCGTCACTGTTGCGAAAGCCGGGTTCGGGGCCCGTTTGCGAACAGGTTTCGTCGCTGGCTTTTGCGCAGAAGCCAAGTTGCCTAAGAAAGAAACTAAGAGTAAAGCTGTGAATAGTTGAGCAGTTTTCATAGTGTTTTCACGTAAAGAGTTTTCAGATCGGTGAACTGTAATGTGCTAATAATCATGAGGCTTTGGTGAAGACGAAACAAGCCAACGACTAAACGTAGGGCATGAGAAGTCGGTTCTATGAAGCATTTTGATCCAGTTGCTAACTTTGCGTGTCAAGAAGTTTTCACCACGAAATAAACGAATAACACGAAAGGTAGAGAATTCGTCACTAAGAGAACGAATACGAATCTACGCCAGAGCCTTCATCTTTACTTCGTGGTCGTTCATTTCTCTTGTTGCCCTGCAGGTTCCAGTTAGCGTTTTTTTCGCCTCTTGGAAGATTTCTTCTTGCGGGCAGGTTGTTGTTCGGACTGAGAAGAAGATTTCTTTGAGGGTTTGCGGGGCTTTCTGGATGTGCTCTTCTTGCCTGTTTTTGCACTTGTACTCGATTTCTTTGTGCCATTCGCTTTCTTACCGGGCGTGGCTTTCTTTTTCGATGCGGTGTGTGTGAGGAGTTTGAAGTTGAGTTCTCTCCGATCAACGTCAACGTGTACGACTTCGACAATCACACGGTCTCCCAGGCGAATCATCTCGCCGGATCTTTTCCCGACGAGAGCCATCGCTTCGCGGTCGAATTCGTAATAATCATTGCCAGGAACCGCACTAATATGAACGAGTCCTTCGGCGGGAATCTCGACTCCGCGACAGAACAAGCCGAATCGCTCGACGCCGGTGACGACTGCGGAGATTTTGTCACCGATTCGTTCAGCGAAGTAGGTCAGCAACTTAATCTTCGTTAATTCTCTTTCAGCCTGTTCGGCGCGGCGAGCAGTATTGGAACAGTGATGTCCTAAGCGGATTAAATCTTCTGCGGAGAGACTTCGATAAGTAACATTATCACAGACCATAGAAGCCATGAGCCGATGAATATGCAGGTCGGGGTAACGACGAATCGGGCTTGTGAAGTGGCAGTAATGATCTTCTGCTAACGCATAGTGTCCTAGCTCCATGGGAGAGTATTCGGCTTGCTTCAGACTTCTCAGGAAGGCATAGTTGACCGCACGTTCTTCCGGGGTGCCTCGTACTTGTGTCAGCAACCCTTGTAGATGTTTCTTGCTTTGGTATTGAGCGAGATCGTAGCCAAGAATCTCGACGAATTGCTTAAGTGCTTTCAGTTTCGCTTCTGCAGGTTCAGCGTGAGCACGTCGTAGGAAACCTAAACCAGCATCATGCAGTTTGACAGCGACTGCGATATTCGCTGCGAGCATGAACTCTTCAATCACCTGGTGGCTATCATCGTGTTCTGTTTCGTAAGCTCCGTCGACTTGGCCATCGGGATTCAGGCTCAATCGGACTTCTGGCATGTCGAGTTCAAGTGCTCCTTTCTCGAACCGACGCTTACGCAAGATCATCGCTAATTCATGCATATTGCCTAACAAAGTTCGAATTTTAGGAGTGACTCCTTCAATTTCAACTGCTGGCTTCGCATTGATGATGGGCATCACTTCTTCGTAAGCGAATCGTTGTGTGACCTTGATCGCAGACCGCGAGAAACGGGTGTGAATTGGAATTCCTTCGGAGGAGAACTCAATGAATGCCGACATTGTGAAGCGAACACGATTCTCTTGCAGCGACGCCAGACCATTAGAGATGACTTCGGGCAGCATCGGAATGACCTTAGTCGGCAGGTAGACGCTGGTCCCTCGTAGTTCAGCTTCGCGGTCGAGTTCGGTTCCCGGCTGTACGAAGTGTGAAACATCCGCAATGTGGACTCCGAGAACCCAATGCCCGGTGCCAGATTTTTCTAGTGAGATGGCATCGTCGAAGTCGCGTGCGGTTGCTGGATCGATGGTGACTATTGTTTTGCCAGTCAGGTCTTCTCGATCAGAGAGATCTGTTTCATCGAAGTTTTCTGCTTCAAGGCGTGCTGCGTCGAGGACAGATGCAGGAAAGGCGTCTGGGATGCCAAACTCGTGGATAATCATCTGAGTGTCGACACCCGGTTTTCCTCTTGCACCAAGCACCTCTGTTAAGACTGCTTCTCCAATTTGACCGACAGCAGGGAACCGCAGCATTTCTATGACAACTTTGTCATCATCCTTGGCACCTTTGGCTCCCGGATCACCGACCCAGACTGGTTCGGGGAATTCTTTGCCATCGATTTGAACCCAACCTGATTCATCTTCTACGAAGTATGTCCCGACGAAGACGTTGGTCGCTCGCTCAACGACCTCCACGACGTAGCCGCAATGTTGACCGCGGCTCCTTTTTCTTTGCAAGAGCTTGATAAAGACCTCATCGCCGTTTTGGGCATCTTTGAGGTCATGCTT
>JABJMI010000829.1 GCA_018659505.1 Planctomicrobium sp. | reverse complement strand
TGGGTTTATGGAGATTCTTATGTTACGAAGCGAATATGTTACGACCCGACTGTTACGAGTCAAAAGAGTTCGCTGATGGACTGGCGGTTATCGTCAACTAAAAATCTGGGGCGTCCTTGCAGGTCGGTGAGCGTTGCATTGTTCACATCAATGCCGAGAGTTCTATACAAAGTAGCGAAGACTTCTTGAATGTGAACTGGTCGATCGATGGGAACGCCTCCCGTCGAATCTGTTTCTCCCAGAACTTGCCCGCCTCGGATTCCACCACCTGCAACGACAATTGACTGTGTATTCGGCCAATGATCCCTTCCCCCTTTGGCGTTGATACGAGGAGTCCGTCCGAATTCTCCAAGGACAACAATCGAGGTTTGCTCGAGCAAACCTCGCTCTTCCAGGTCATCCAGAAAGACTGACAGCGTATGGTCAAAAACTGGCAGATATTTGTTTGCCAGAAACTCTATCGTCCCTTCTCGATTTGCGTGCCAATCCCAGGCACCAAAAGATAAAGTCACGCAGCGAACGCCGACTTCAATGAGTCTTCGGGCGAGCAAGAAATGTTCTGGACTTTGAGGAGCTCCCCCGAAGCTGGAATGTGTCGCCTGCCCTGCACCGTACTTCGCCCTGACGGCAGGATCTTCCTTCTCAAGATCAAGTGCGTTCGCAAAAATATTCGACGTGAGCAGACCAAACGCTTGCTCATTGAGGAAATCATTTCCACCATCGATCTGCAAGCGATTTCCAGAGATATTTGAGAGCAGTCGCTGTCGTTCGAGGAGTCGCTCTGGTTGAATTTCATTGACAAGGAGATCTTGTTTGACTTCTCCTTCCAAAGTGAATGGAGTATTTTCTCGACCTGTGAATCCAGGCCAAGAAGTGGTTCCAACACCGTCGTGAACTCCTCGATTATTGTAGGGGCGATGCGACATTTTAGGAGCGGCATCGATATATGGCACAATCCCTTGAGGATTCGGACCGAGTAATTTCGACACAGACGATCCGAAAGTCGGCCAACCTCCGCCGGGATCATTGTCCCCCGGTCGTCCGCCTGGGCGTCCTGTAAAGCATTGAAACGACTCATGCCGATTTAGCATTCCTGTCAGGGTGCGGATCACAGAAAACTTGTCGAGTCTGGTCGCCAACTTAGGGAGCAATTCGCAAAAATGAATTCCTGGAACTTTGGTTTGTGTTGTCCCAAAGGAGCCACGAATTTCAGCCGGTGCAGCAGGTTTGGGATCAAAGGTCTCGTGTTGTGTCGGACCACCTGGCAGGTAGATCATGATCACGGACTTTTCTGCCGCACTCCCAGACGGAGCAGATCGCAGCAGACTCGGCGTTAAGAGGGTACTTCCCATTCCGAGAGCGCCGATGCGAAGCATGTCGCGACGCATGACGCCATCACAACATCTGCCTGAATATAAGCCTTGTAATGTTAGCAAGCCTCTCTCCTTACAATGCACCTAACCACACTGTCTAAACTGTACCATGTTGGTGAGTGGCTTACCAAACTATTCTCTGTGGCACCCGAGGGTACGTGACTGAAAGATAACTTCTGCTTTCTTCAATCAGCGATTCCTACTAAAATAGATATTGAAACCACCTTGAGATATTTTGTTTATGAAATGCTTTTATAATGGACAAGAGTAGCTTTAGGTGACTGTAAGGATTTTGTTTATGGTTCAGATGATTAGTAAATGCGGTCTCTTGGTTCTATCTGTTCTGATTCTCTGCCGAACTGCGTTTTGTGAAGTCGATTTCAATCAGGAGATTCGACCGATTCTCGTGGAGAACTGCCTGCATTGCCATGGTCCCGATGAGCAGAATCGAGAGGCAGAACTACGATTGGATTTAGAGCAGAGTGCAAAGCTTTCTGCCATCGTTGCAGGCAAGCCAACTGAGAGTGAATTAGTCAATCGGGTCGAGACTCACGATCCTGATTTGATCATGCCTCCTGTTGATTCCAAAAAGAAGCTCACTGCTCGTGAAATCTCATTGATCAGGCAATGGGTCGCTGAAGGTGCCAAGTATCAAGGACATTGGGCGTTTGAGCCAATCATAAAACCACAACTTCCAGAAGTGTCGACAGGTTCAGAGTTGAAGCCGACCGAGATCGATTTGTTTATCCTCAAGAAACTGGAAGCACAAGACCTTCAGCTGAGACCACAACTCAGCAAGCAACAGCTAATCCGCAGGGCGACGTTTGACTTAATCGGTTTGCCACCGACATGGGAGGAGGTTCAAAGTTTTGTGAATGATCAATCGCCACAAGCTTTTGCGAATGTCATTGATCGCTTGCTCGCATCGCCTCGTTATGGTGAGAAATGGGGGCGTCACTGGCTCGACATCGCGCGCTATGCCGACACGCATGGTGGTAGCGCAATCGGCTTCACGAAGTTTCCGTTTTCGTACACTTATCGAGATTACGTGATCAATGCGTTTAATGAAGACTTGCCGTTCCAAAGATTTGTGCAGGAACAGCTTGCAGCGGATCAACTCAAACTGTCAAATAACGATCCTGCATTGGCGGGGCTTGGCTTTCTGACTGTAGGAATGCAGTTTCGCAGTCGGCATGACGTTATTGATGATCAGATCGATGTAACAAGCCGCGGACTTTTAGGACTGACGGTCGCTTGTGCTCGCTGCCATGATCATAAATATGATCCGATCCCTACTGCTGACTACTATGCTCTCTATGCCACTTTTGCCAGTAGCCGTCCTCCAGAACTTCCACCCATCATTGGGAGTCCTCCTGAGACACAGCCATATCAGGACTACGCAATTGAATTGCAGAAGCGGCAGATTATTCATGAAGATCTGGCGCGCGATCAAACTGACGTAATGAGAAGCCGGTTAAAATTGCAGGTCGGAATGTATTTCAGGGAACTCGCAAAAGGGACTCCTGAACAAGACCTTTCGGCATCCTTTTTGTCTTATCGAACAGATGATATTCGCCCACTTGTGTTGAATCGATGGCGGGAGTATCTCGCCAAAACTCCTACCGATGATCCTGTGTTCGGTCCCTGGGTGACATTCAAAGACTTGGCGGCAGACACATTTGAAACTGCTTCGAGGGAATTGCTTGAGAAGTGGAAATCAGCGAACGGAGACCCCGCTTCGTATGCCAGCCAGAATTCGATTGCGACAGCGACTCCACCGTGGAACCCCAAGGTGATCGAAGCACTGTCTGCTTCTCCTTTGAAGTCGATGACGGATGTCGCTGATGCCTACGGAACACTCTTCGCAGATGTTCACAAGGAGTGGCTCAAGCATCTCCTGGAAATCTCTTTGGAAGCCGGTTCAGAGGGAGTTGTCGTGCCGGATGAGGATGGACGGCATACGATCAGCAATAGTGCAATTCTCAGGCAACTAAGACGACATCTTTACGAGCCGGGAAGTCCCACTGCAATGGATCGAGAGACTGCAATTACTCTCTTGAATCGGACAGTTCGAGATGCCCTCGGTGGAAAGCAAGGAGCGATAGATGCCTTGCAATTATCATCGCCTGGTTCACCTCCAAGGGCGATGACACTCGCAGAGGACGAGAATCCTCAACCATTCCATGTTTTCAACAGAGGAAACCCGATTGATCGGGGAGAACTGGTCGAGGCACATTTCCTTCAAGCATTAACTCCAGAAAACAACTTACCTCATTCGTTCCCCGCTGGTGAAAAACGTCTTGCATTGGCGAATTCAATTGTCGCTCCTGAAAATCCGCTCTTTCGTCGAGTGGTCGTCAACTGGGCATGGAGACATCACTTTGGCAGCGGTTTGGTTCGCACACCAGACGACTTCGGAACGCGCAGCCAACCGCCAACTCATCCTGAGCT
>JABJMI010000782.1 GCA_018659505.1 Planctomicrobium sp. | reverse complement strand
TGTGGAGGATATTTCTGAACCTGTTATCGAGATTGTCGAAGCGTACATTGCACGTATGGTGATGCCCAATGATCCGACAGGTGATGCTCTCCACTTGGCGCTGGCGTCCTACCACCAATGTGATTTCTTGGCGACTTGGAATTGCAAACATCTTGCTAACGCTAATAAATTCGACCACATCCGCCGAGTTAATGGTATACTTGGTTTGACCGTGCCATCGTTGGTGACACCACTTGAACTACTCGGAGAGAACCCATCAGATGAAAAGTAACGCTCAAGAAATCAGGCGAGTTCGGCGTGAGATGTCTGCAGAAGCAGACCATGACATCCGCAAACTGGTTGCCATGCTTGCGCCATTACGGGATCGACTCGGAAAACAGCTGGTTAATCACGGTAAGGCAGAAGCGTGCGAGGGAAACGGAGTCGCCGAGACAACTGTTTCGGGTGGGACGCCCAGAGCATAATGTACTCATGTAATACTACCAAAGATTGGGTTTCGCTCGGCTGCATCCAACCTACAATTACTAGCAACCGAAGCCGTGACTCAGCCTAGATGAATAATCCAACCACCTACATCAGATGCCCCGCTTGTGAGTGTGCTGTTCGCGAACTGGATGATTCACCATGCCTCAATTGTCATCGTTGCGTTTTCTGCGGTCGCAAGCTTAAAAAGGATGAAAGGCATTGTGATTGTCCTCCCTCACAGGATATTGATCTGGGGGCGAAATTCTTGCTGCAATTCATTATTCCAGACGAACTCGTTGCTCGCGAAACACAACGGATGCAGATCAGGAAGCAACTCGAAATGAAGAAGGCGATCGCAAGTGGGAGCATTGGCGGAATACTAGTCGTCCAAGGGATTGTTTTCGGTGATATCGTTGGTCAATTTGCATGGACCACATATGGCGTCTATTTAGTTTGTTTAACCATTACTGTCTTGTTGCTCATGTCAGTTGTTGATTGGATATTCCGGAGTATTGAAGATCGTCGACTTCATGCTGAATATGGTGAGCGGTCAGATAACGAGAAGTAGGGATGAAGAAGATCAAATACATTTAGTGAAGTACGGTCGGTTCTTCTGATCGACAATTTGTTAAGTTTCGTCCGGTAAAACCGGACCGACGGGACTAACGTCGTTCTTCATTTTTGAATTCATCGATCTCTTTCATGCTAAGCTTGTTTGCTTTTGCCTGGTTGCGAAGGGTCTTTGCTTTCTCAAGATGCTCTTCCGGTTGCCAAATTTTAAACGCTCCGCTGACTGCTTCTGGAATGGGGATCAATCTGCCAGTCTCACGTTCTACAAATGCCCAGTTGGTTTCGGCTTTGGCGATGAGTTTTCCGGTCTCTGCGTGATGCACTTCGTACTTCCTCATTGAGGTGTATTTCTTCATGTCAGCGATCCAGGTTTTTATGATCAACTGATCATCGAGGAAAACTGGTCGGCGGTATTCGATGTAATGACTTCTCACGACCCAGGACCAACCATGTTCTCGATATTTTGCGGTCGTCCAGCCCTGCTCCGCTGAGTGGGCAATCGCTGCGTCTTGCAGCCATTGAAAGTAGGAAATGTTATTGGCGTGACCTTGCCCGTCGATGTCTGCTTGTGAAACTTGGTAAGTGTGCTTAAACAAGGCGACCATGAGATTCTTTCTTCAAATCGTAAAACAAATTTCCTCAATTAGATCGTAACACCTGTGAAATCAAAACAACAATTCGTATTATAAACGGGACTTTATTCTTTCATTTCAATGCCTTTTTTCTTTACTCTGGAGAGACATCATGTCTTACTTTGATGCCCATTGCAGTTATCGGGTTTTCACTTTGCTCGGAATGCTCGTTTTGGTTTGTAGCTGTGATAAAATTCCTAAGGCTTCCGATCTAACTAAGAAGACTGCAACGCCAACGCCAGTCGAACCAACCGAAGCCACTTCAGTTCCAACTCAAGTTGAGACTCCGGAGCCTGTCACACCTAAGACCGCTGAAGAACAGATCGCAGAGTTCAAAGCGATGAAGTCGACCGAAATTACTAATCAGGCTTTGATCGAAATTTCGAAAATTCCTGAGGCTGAAACTGCTTTTGAGGTTCTTGATTTATCGAATAGCCGAGTGTCTGATATCGGATTGGCGAGTATAGCTCAGTGGTCGAGTTTGCGAGAACTCAATCTTGAAAAATCACAAGTCCAAGGACAAAGTTTGGCAGCTCTTAAAAACTTGAATCATCTTGAAGTCCTCAATATGGACTTAACACCATTTGATAGCACAAGTGGCGAGGCAATCAATGATTTCACAGCGCTGAGATCAATGAGTTTGCGCAGCACAGGAGTCAATGACCAATTCTATCAGCATCTTTCAGAACTCCCTCAACTTGAAGCATTGCACCTTGATGGCAATAAAAACCTAATCGGTCGAAACTTCGCAGACCTCGTTGCCAAAGAGAAATTTCCTGAATTAAAAACTCTGACAGCTGGTAACACCAAGTTTGGTCACTATGGGTTGTTAAGTGTTGATCGTCTCAAGAAATTGGAAGTCCTTCGCATCCCGAACGCGGGGTTGAATTTAAAGTCGATCGTTCCTCTTTCGAAATGCAATAGCCTGAAAGTGCTTGATATTTCGGGGAATCCAATGAGCAACGAAGCACTTGCGCCATTGAAACGCTTGAGAAATCTCGAAGAACTCAATCTGAAATTATGTACCGGAATTTCCGATCCAGCGGTCAACACCTTACGTACAATGAACCACTTGAAGAGACTTCATATCGGTGGGACATCGATCACCCCCAATGGAATCGAAGCTCTCAAGAAGAGTCTGAAGGAGACTAAGATTATTCAATAAGGCAACATCTTTGTACTTCAATTTCCGTATTACGTCAGTCAGCTTAGGTCCTCACTACATGACTCCGATGTTTGCCACAGAGATCACCGAGAACACAGAGGGAAAAAAATGGAGAAATAACTTCGTTTTCGTTTTTACCTCAGTGTTCTCTGGGTCCTCTGTGGCTAATCAATTACATGTTGGGAACATGATGACTTCATTTTTCCGAACAGTCACTAAATTATAGAACGGGTCAATGACGTTAGATTTAGAATCGGCAATTCAAACCATCGCGAGCTGGCTGCGCGAAAGTCGCTGTGCAATGGCATTTACAGGTGCGGGCATCTCAACCGAAAGTGGGATCCCAGATTTCCGCTCACCCGGAGGAGTTTGGTCCAAGAATCGAACCGTCTATTTCGAAGAATTTCTGAACTCAGAAGAGGATCGTTACGAATACTGGCGACAGAAGTCGCAGACTCATGTCGAATTCGAAGCGGCTGCTCCCAATGTTGCTCATCAGGTTCTGGCGAAGTGGGAAGAGGATGAAAAACTGACTGGAATCGTCACTCAAAATATCGATGGTTTACATCAGGCAGCGGGGAGTCAGAATGTGCTTGAACTCCACGGGACAGCGAGAGAAATTGCTTGCTTGAGTTGTCACCAACGCTGGGCTGCTGATCCTTGGGTACAACAATTCCTTAAGAAAGACCGTGTTCCCGATTGCCCGGATTGTCAGGGATTACTGAAACACGCGACTGTCTCTTTTGGGCAGTCGCTCTCCAGCGAAACACTAGAGGCGTCATCCGAATTGGCAAAACAGGCGGATCTTTGTTTCGCACTTGGTTCCTCTCTCGTTGTCTATCCAGCGGCAGCAGTTCCCGAGCTTGCGAAAAGTTCTGGCGCTCGTTTGGTCATCATTAACAATACAGAAACACCTCTCGATTCAATGGCTGACATTGTTCTTCGGCATCCGCTTGGAGAAAGTTTATCAATGATTCACGACGCATTTTCGAACTTATCATAGAATAACTCATGAAAATGCTCGATCACAAAGTCTTAACTGAATCTCCAAAAGTGCCGAGAAGACCCGCCCTTTGGGCAACGACTTTTCTCGCCATCGGAATTCTGATTGATTCGTGTCTCAATTCCTCACCCGTACTCTGGTGGGCAACTATCACGATCTGCGGTCTGGGATTTCTTTTGCAGGGTCCTGGTAATTCCGCAACAACAACTCGCTCGCTTAGCCTCTTACTATTATTCATGGCAGTAGGAGGTGTCCGGCATCACGAATTTCAATCAGTCAGACAGCAAAACAACATACAAGGATTTGCCCAGTTCGAGCCTGCACCTGTTCGTCTCGTGGGGATCATCTGTTCAAGTATTGACATCATCGAGGCAGAACATGGTCCAGGAATC
>JABJMI010000780.1 GCA_018659505.1 Planctomicrobium sp. | reverse complement strand
TGAGCAACGTTCACGAACAATCAAAGTTTGCAAAATTGTTCCACGTCAGGAAGAGTACACAGTCACAAAGTGTGTCTTGAAGCCAGAAACACGAACTCGTACAGTCACAACCTGCAAGCAGGTCGCTGTCGAGAAAACGCGAGACGTGAACTACACAGAATGTGTTCGCCAAGAAAACGAACAAGAATACAATGTCACAGTTTGTGATACTGTTTCCGAAGAGAAAACTGAAACTTACACAGTTTGTGTTCCAGTTCAAGTTCAGAAAGAAATCCAGGTCAGCACTTGCCGAATGGTTCCTAAAACCATTCAAGTTCAGTGCAACGCATGTGCCCCAGCCGCTCCATGTAGCAGCTGTGCTCCAGCATGTAAAACTTGCCGTTAATTCTGAGCAGAGTCTGTAGATCTGAAAAGCCCATCACTCATGTGATGGGCTTTTTTGTGTTTCAATGAACAATTTGGAGGTTGATAACTGCGCAGTAGGAGCATGCCATCGAGGATTTGAACCATTGCAGAACCGCTGCGGGTAACTCAACTTTAGCGAGCGAGAAAATAGAGAAACGAACGTTCAGCAAACAGCCTGAAAGTTAATATTCGAATCACTCGTCGCAGTCCATGGATTATGTCGGATGCCTGATTCCTAGTTGGAGATTGCTAAAGTGTATCGATTGGAACGGTTGGTCGTGGTAGTTTGATTCTTCTGAATGAGTTGAGAGTAACAATTGTTCATTGTTCCACTAGGTAAATCGTCTTTAACATTCGAAGTTCCTGTCTCCTCTTTCAATCGCAACAGCCGATTAGCAGGATTAAACGCTTCAATTCAAGTGTTCCTACTAATCGAATTTTTTATAATGATGCGCACATCTCTCACTTGATGCGAGATACTTGCTTGCTATGGAGGTCAGCGCATTCTTGTAAGAAATCGATGCTGAGATACCGGTGGGTACAACATCACGTTTAATGTTGCAGTTGGTAAAGTTGCCAAATTCGGAAAGTAGCCAACCAATATTTTCGTTGAACTATCCTATACGCCTTCAGGACTCCACTCTGGCACTGGAGGAGATAAATGGGGAGTGGAGGTGGATGTGACACTCCTTTATCCAGAGATGAAATTCAACCCAATTATCGGGCTGCCTATATAGTGATAAGCAGGGAGCGAGTTTCGACTCTCTATACTAAGAAGACTGCTAGTTTTTGAACTTCTCCCGTCTACATGTTGCCTACTGGTTACTTACGGGGAAGCACGTTTTCGATGCGCCACACATCATGGCACTCTTCATGCAACATGTGTCACAACCTCCTAAGCCGATATCAGAACACCGATCTGGAATTCCGGTCGAGCTTGAAGAACTGGTGCTTCGTTGCCTGAAAAAAAATCCTAAGGACAGACCAAGTAGCGCCTTCGAACTTGCGGAAAGTTTGGCATCTCTATCTCTCGACACCAATTGGAACTCCCGCGATGCAGCAGATTGGTGGAGTGCACACATGGCTTCGATGGGAGACGAAGTCACTCCTACGAATGCCCATGATGGGACCATCATCTTTGACTCAAACTGACCTCCTCTGCAATGAACAACAAACTCGGTAATTGGTCAGCAGTTCGAATGTGCAAAGAAGCGAATTGGGTATCGGCAGCTTGGTCGTTACGCACCAAATAACTTTCTTCCGTCCGCTCCACTGCATTTTGAGATGCTCCAGTAGCGGTTAAGCGGTCCGCAAGACTTCTTCGATTGTCGGAGGGAATTTTCCCGAATACACACTGGGAAATGTTCCGAGATTTCTTTTTGATCGCTTCTGACTGACAGTTCAGCCTATGACGCTTCACCAATGAATCATTCACCATCACTTAACGATTCGAAGCATCCTTTTCGAAGAAGGCAGTATCGGGAGCCGGGGCAAAGAACGCTGACAGAATCGTCACGTCCATCGAATTCAGGTGTTAATCAGGTGATTGTGTCATTGTTCCAGAGGTTTTGTGGGAAGATGTATTCTTGCGCGGGTGTTTCATTCAAGACGAGCTGTTTTTCCTTAGCTTGTACTGTTTAGAATAAGATTCCCTTTCGATTCGAAAGGATACTTTATCAACTCACCAGGACGAGATCCCTTGAAGACAACGAGCATCATTGTACATCGTGTTGAATTGCCACGAAACAGTTGTTCGACCTTTGCGTTTCGATTGGAATTGCGATGACTCTGGAAGACTGCTGGGGAGGTGGAATTACAACGACTGCCAGCGCGGAGCTGAGGGTTGTTTCGAAGGTGGACGTGCTCGGAGATGTCGTACTGGAGGTGAGGTAAGTGCAGTTTGTCTATCGATTCACACTAACGTTGGTTGTGTTCAGTGCAACTTCATGCTTCGCGCAGGAACAAACGCTGACGCAGCAACTGCTTCAGGAATCCTCGGAGATGCTTGTCCGTCAGGCACGTGAGTCGGGCGACATTGTTCGTGGTGCTATTCTGTTTCATCAGGGCAACATCAATTGTGCAAAGTGCCATCAACCAGCGACCGACAAAAATCGCCTAGGCCCTGACCTCAGCCGATTGGACAAGAAGGTCACGGATGTCTCGCTTGTGGAAGCGATCCTTGAACCGTCGAAAGCGATCTCCAAGGGATATGAAACATTCAACGTGGCAAAAGTCGACGGTCGCGTGATCAGTGGCCTTGTCGTCAGTCAGGATGACAACATTGTTGTGCTGCGAGACAGCCAGAATATTGAAAAGTTGTTGCAAATCCCGCGAGCTGACATCGAAGAACTGGTTTCCGGAAAAGTCTCAGTCATGCCCAGCAAGCTGGCGGACCAGTTGAAGAGCAGGCAGCAGTTTTTGGATCTACTGCGTTATGTCATTAACGTCAAAGAACGAGGACCATCCGAAACACTGTCTCCAGCCCAGGCAGCTCCTGCAAGAAGGTTAAGTCCAGAGCTGAATGGTCTGGTGCTGATTCAAGAGCATAGTTGCGCTGCATGTCACGAGTCGGATCTTGTCGATTCACTAGCAGCGGCTCAGCAAGGTCCGAACCTGAAATGGTCAGCACAGAAACTGAATCCAGAGTACCTGACTCTGTTCATAGCTGATCCACATCATGCCAAACCTGGAACCAACATGCCCTCACTCTTGGGGCAGATGGACCGACCGGAACGAGATGCGTCTGCCGAAGCCATCGTTCACTTTCTGTTGTCCATCGCAGGCGAACGGGAGCCTGAGGCAGCAGCTGAAGTTGATCACGATTCGATTGAAAGCGGACGCAACCTTTTCCATTCAGTCGGCTGCGTAGCTTGTCACTCACCGCGAAACGAAACGGCTGTCGAGCAACCGCTAAATGGTTCCGTTCCGATGGGAGACCTCCGAAAGAAATACAGTTCGCAAGCCCTGAGTGAGTTCTTGGAAGATCCGCACGTAGCGCGACCTTCGGGGCGAATGCCAAACATGCGGTTGAGTCATCGTGAAGCGAGTCTTCTTTCCAGCTACTTACTTCAAAACGATAATATGTTAACAACGGTCATAGAAAAGTCGTTAGAGGTTGACGTAAATCTTGTCGACAAAGGGAAGCGACTTTTCACGACACTCAACTGTGCCAAATGCCACGCCGGTATTACCGCCCCAGACACCGCATCGGCTCGTTTCGCGAAACTCTCTGACGTGAACACCAGTAAGGGGT
>JABJMI010000402.1 GCA_018659505.1 Planctomicrobium sp. | reverse complement strand
TCATTATCTCGCTGATGAATGGGATTCCAATCAATTCCATGGGACTGTGCAACGATCCCTATCAAGTCACGATCTGCATGACAGGCTTGTAGTAACTCGACTGCGACACAGTGGTGTGATGAAATATACTCAGCTTCATCAGGACTCAATTTTCCAGGTTTGAATAGAATATGATCTGGAACTCCAATCTTACCAATGTCGTGCAATAACGATGCGATTTCGATGAGTCGGAGTTCGTTATCTTCCCAGCCTAGACGAGAACCGATTCCGACGCTGAGAATTCCGACACGTCTGGAATGTCTCAATGTGTCAGCATCGCGATAACAGAGAGAAGCCAATAGACGCCGGAGAATATTGAGATTGATGATGCCGTCAACAGGATTTGTTGAACTTGAATTCCCGACTGGTTCAACCAGTTTCACCAATGAATTCAGCAAACGTGAAGAATCCATAGGATGCGAACCCGAAAACCGACTGATCGAGTTAGCAGATGGTGAAACTGCGGACATAGGAGGTTTTGCCTTATTGTGTTTCCAGAACGGCTGAATTCTACTCAAGGATGAATTTTAAACGTAGAAACCATATTCAAACGAATATTTGATGGTTCTATATCCCGATTGATGCTAGCAAACTTCCTTAGAAACAAACTCAGTATTGTTGTGAAATGAACTCTAATAAAATCAAAGTCGTTCTCATCAAAATTGGTAGAGAATATCTATTCTAAAATCTAGTTCAGAGAACAGGTCTGTCAAATTGAGTCTGGATTCAATTTCACGTTTGAAAAACGATTATATCAGTCACAAGGATTTCAATCGTTTTCTCCGTAAGATCGCAATCCGTTCAGTCGATTATGATGGAGCGATTATTTAGATTTCAGGGAATAATTCTACAACATCTTGCTCTGTATATTATGAACGAGCAAACATACGGAATATTAGCTGACCTTGTTGCAATTCTACACATTGCGTATGCCGGCGCTATTGTGATCGGACTGTTGTTGATCTTAATAGGATACTTCAGGCAGTGGGCGTGGGTTCGAAACCGTTGGTTCCGGGCGATTCATCTCATCATGATAGCCATCGTTGTTTACGAAGCCTGGGCAGGCATCACATGTCCGCTAACAGTCTGGGAGAAGAATCTCAGAAGTCTCGCAAATCAACCCTTTGATGGACATGGGGTCCTCGCGAAAACGATTCATCAGCTACTTTTCTTTGACGCTTCATGGTGGGTCTTTACAGCAGCGTATTCCGCCTGCGGGCTAATGATAATTTTGAGCATATTTCTTGTCCCTCCTCAGTGGGGAAGGACAACTGAATTGATATCCAGAAGTGACTAAATTTCAGATAGACATGGCCCGTGTTTGGCTGTTTACTGAACCTTAATTCGTGGAGAATACTTGCGGAAATATTGTTTCGCACAAGATTTCGTGAAGAACGAGAGGATATAAAGAAGCCTCAGAAATGGTTAGGATGAAGTGGACGATCCAACAGCTAAAGCTTGCCTAACAGGGGTGGAACCTTATCATACAGATGTGGAATTACAGCAGAATATCGCAGTACAAATCCATAAAGGATTGAGCAGTCTTTTCCCAGTTGAATTGGCTTGCATGGGTTTGAAGTTTTCCTGAGTATTCTGGATCTGATTCGAATCGAACCATTCCTTCTAGGAAGGTTCCTAACATTTTGTTTGGTTCCAATGAATCCCAGTAGAATCCCAAGTGACCTGTAACTTCTGGTAGACTCATTTCGCGAGTTGTAAAGACTGGACGACCGCAGCTCATTGACTCCAGGACCGGTAGCCCAAAGCCTTCGGCAACGGACGGAAATAGGAACGCTGCGCAGTTTTCATAGAACCATCGTCGTTCGGCATCAATCACTTTTCCCGGCAAATGTATTTGTGATCGCGCAGAACTTTTATCAGCGAGATTGAGAACTCGCTGCCCGTAGGTTGTTTGCGTATTTCCAGCGATCACCAAGTGGTAATCAGGAAGTTGTTCAACGAGTTGAACTAACAGATGGAAGTTTTTCGTAGAACGAAACTCACCAATGGAAAACAGAAACGGAGCTTGCGGAACAGAGGGTGGTCGCCTAGCAGTAATGGTCTCATCTAAGCAATGCCCAGCGGGGATGACTCGAATTGGTTTCCCTCGAAGGTCAAGCTTGCTGCTGATTTGCGAAGCGGCAAATTCCGAGCTCGTAACAACGACTTCGGCTCTATCGATTCGCTTCTGAACAATTCGTAACCCGCGTGTTTTGGACTTCTCTGATCTGTCAGGGAAATTCAAATCGTGAACCGTGAGTATCACAGGGACTTTGGGGTCGACGGGACCATAACTCGATAGCTGATCGAATGTATGCCAAAGATCGGGGGACTGTAGTGTGCGACTCAATAGTGGAAGTCGGCTGGTCACAGCACGGAAATCTT
>JABJMI010000726.1 GCA_018659505.1 Planctomicrobium sp. | reverse complement strand
TCACGGGAACACCCGCTGCTGCTACTTCTACTTGCCCACCCAGTTTTGTCACTCCTAAATTCTCGTGTTCCTCGGAGGCACACTTCACGAGATTCAGCTTAATGCCTGCCTTGTTGAGAGATTGTAAAAGTGACGTCGCAGCTTTGTTGTCGAGCCAATTTGAAGCTCTGAAGTCAGAAATGACATGCACATGCCGAACAGCAGACCTATCCTCAGCGAGTCGTTCCTGTGCAACTTCCAAAGCAGTTGCCGGATCGGCAGCCTGAAACGTGGCTGACAGAACTTCCAGCCGCTCTGTTAACTCGATAAGTAATTCGTCATTGATATCAGTTTCACTCAACCCTGAAAGTGTTTTTTCAGGAGCCGACATCAATGAGAGTGTAAATATCTGCGAACCGGGAGTTTTGGCACCTTCCGCAACGATGCGACGAACGACATCTTTCGCCTCATCGAAAAGAGTTCCATCAGAACTTCGATCCTGCATTGAGACCGTGTCATCAAGAATCACAACATGATGCGACTTCGCTCCCTGGAACAGTGAAAGCTGGTTCGGATCAATAATCAACCTGGCGATCAATGCCACAACCAACAGCACGATCAGAATTCTCAAGAGCAGTAGCAGCAACTGTTCAATGAGAACACGGCTACGATTCTGTTTTTGACTGGCGAAGAGGAATTCCATCGCTGCGAAGCGGACTTTGCGATACCGCATACGATGAATGAGATGAATGATGATCGGCGCAGCGACCAATAACATTCCGGTCCAGAAAAATGTAGGATTCAGAAAATGCTGAAGAATCCACGCAGACATATCCGCTTTCGTTGCAATCCGTTAATGTAAATAAAGTAGTGTAGAATAGTTTCCGTTGAGAGTCTTGTGTATCGCAAAGACTTCTCCGATTTCCCGAACTTCTGCATTATGCTGTTACGAATTGTACTCTGCGACTAGAAAAAGCGAAGCGGAGTCATCAAGATTTGGTGAATGCGTCTAAGTTCACCCTCATCGAATTTGGTCGGCATCAGTGAGATTTGCTTGAGCTGACTACTCGTTATGAATGATTAGGTAGAAGATGATAAACAAAATTCCGCACTTTGCGTTGGTATTAACTTGTTTCGTTGTCTGTTCTGCGAAGAATTCGATTCTTCAAGCTCAAGTCCCACCCTCTAATTACGATGAATCGAAAATTCCATTCGATACTTTTCCAGACCCGTTCACATTCCTCGATGGATCGAAGGTTGAAACCGCAGAAGACTGGAAGAACAAACGACAACCCGAAATCATGGAGGTCTTCGCTCGGGAGATGTACGGTCAATCACCTGCGGCTCCAGAATTTGTTGAGTTTGAGTTCATTAGTAAAGATGAAAATGCTCTGAATGGAAAAGCGGTACGCGAGGAGATCGACATCACACTCGCGGTTACTGAGTCCCCAACCGTTATGCGAATGCTGATCTATCGTCCAAAAGGAAAGAAGAATGTGCCGGCATTCCTCACATTGAACTTCGGAGGAAATCATTCCATCAGCGATGATCCGGGAATCAGCCTCAATGAAAACTGGATGAGAAATCGGAGTGATCGCGGATACGAGAACAATAAAGCGACTGAGAAAACACGCGGGACAGCTTCATCACGCTGGCCGGCCGAGATGATCGTCAATCGCGGGTATGCACTCTGCACGATCTACTACGGTGACATTGATCCCGATTTCGATGATGGCTTCAAGAATGGAGTGCATCAGCACTTTTATGAGAAAGATCAGGAAAAACTTCGTCCAGATCAATGGGGTAGTATCGCTGCCTGGGCTTGGGGACTAAGTCGTGGTCTCGATTACCTGGAGATTAATGATGCCATCGACGCTAAACGTGTCGCCGTGATGGGACACTCCCGTTTGGGGAAAACTTCACTCTGGGCAGGAGCCAATGATCCACGCTTCGCGATCACGATCTCGAACGATTCAGGCTGTGGAGGAGCTGCACTCAACCGACGTCGCATCGGGGAATCAGTCACACGCATCAACACTTCATTTCCGCATTGGTTCTGTGACAATTTCGTGAAGTACAATCACAATGAAGATGCGTTGCCAGTCGATCAACATTTACTCGTCGCTGCCATCGCACCGCGCCCTGTTTATATTGCCAGTGCTGTTGAAGATACCTGGGCAGATCCCAAGGGAGAATTCCTCGCTGCGAAAATGGCAGACCCGGTTTATCGTTTTCTAGGAACGAACGGAATGGGTGGAAAAGCAACGCCTACCGAACACCCCGCTGTTGATCAAGCAATCAAATCAGGCAGAATCGGGTATCATGTTCGATCAGGTAAGCATGATGTGACAGATTTCGATTGGAACCAGTATCTTGATTTTGCCGACCTGCACTTAATGAAGAAGAAGTGATTGTCGCCTGGAGTGGGATCAGACTGGATTTGAGAGAGCGAAGCGAACCAAAGTCCCTTCTCCCCACATGATGTTATTCATTCTCGCCAAAAATATAGTTGTGGGGAGAAGGTTAGGATGAGGGGCTCACACTGCAGCATCGATTCCTCGGATGATTAAAACCCGCAATAAAATATTCCTCATAACCAGCGACAAACGGTTATAAAATTGAAGAGAGACGCTGTGTTGAATTTTCTTGAGAATCTGGATCGCCGATGGATCTTCCTGTTGATGGCGATCTCCGTCGCCGTTCCGATATTGTTTGGGCTTCAATTCCCAGAGACTCCGAGTCAACTCTCCAAGCAGGTCTTTAAGGAAATTGAAGATTTGAAAGAAGGGGACAAAGTCTTGATGGCATGGGACTACGATCCGTCAACGGAAGGTGAACTCGGTCCTATGGCGACGGCATTTACTCGACATTGCTGTGAGAAGAAAGTCAAAATGTATTTTTTGACGCTTCTCCCCGTCGGTCCTCAGATGATCGAGAACTCAATCACCAACGTCATCAAAGCGGACTTTCCAGAGTTGGTTTATGGCGAAGACTATGTGAACCTCGGCTACAAATCTGGCTACGAAGGTGTCATCAAAGTTATCGTGACGGATTTAAGAGGCTTGTACACGACCGACTCTGGAGGAACCAACATTGATCAAATTCCAATGTGCCGTGGTGTCGAGAGTGTTCAGGATATGGATTTGGTTGTCAATGTCAGCGGTTCATACCCGGGCACGAAAGAATGGGTTCAATACGCTGCGACTCCATACCCTAAAGAAATTAAAATGGTCGCTGGCTGTACCGGAGTTCAGGCTCCCCTGCTCTACCCTTACATTCCAGAACAATTGAAAGGTCTTCTCGGAGCGATCAAAGGAGCAGCAGAGTACGAGGCATTGGTCGTCAATAAGTATCTTTTGAAACGGGACGAAAACGGAAAACCGCTCACTCCAGGCGAAGAGATTTCGATCAAAGATGTTGATAAGAAATACCTGGAAGGCAAACGAAGAATGGGACCACAACTGGTTGCTCACCTGTTGATGATTGGCTTAATCATAGCTGGGAATATCGTCTTCTTCATGAGGCGACGAGCAGATGCTTAACAATTTCACGAATCAAGAGATCAAAGTTATGAAGTCGTTTCCCGGAATCTGTTCGAGAGTTCTTCTCGCCTGTCTAGTCATTTCTCAGTTACAAGTTCAATCACTATTCGCCGCTGAAAAAGGCAAGCCTCAATCTCTGTTCGATGGCAAAAGCTTCACCGGCTGGGAAGGTGATACAACTAAGACATGGCGAATTGAAAATGGAATGATCACTGCTGGTTCACTTGAAAAAGTCGCTCCACGTAATGAGTTCTTGACAACAAAAAAACGCTACAAGAACTTCGACCTCAGCCTGAAGTTTAAAATTGTAGGCACCGAGAAAGTGAACGCTGGAGTTCAGTTTCGCACAGAACGAATCCCAAATCATCATGAAGTGAGTGGCTTCCAAGCAGACATCGGTCAGAACGTCGACGGAAATCTCTACGATGAAAGCCGGCGACGGGTCACCTTGGTCTCTGTAGACGATGAAGCACTTGAAAAAGTCCAAGCAGCATCACCGGCAGATGGCTGGGAGACCTATCGAATTCGAGCAAAAGGAAATCACATTCAACTCTGGCGAAACGGAATCCAAACAGTTAACTACATCGAGAAAGATCCAGAGATCGCTGAAACAGGTGTGATTGCACTACAAATCCACGGAGGAATGAAGGCGATCATCTCTTACAAAGACATCCATATTGTCGAACTTCCTGAGTAACACAACATATGATGAAGTTGCCCCTTCCTGAATATCCGCTTGATTTGGACTTCAAATGATGTGTTCATTCAAGTTAAAATTCTCAGCACCATCTTTATTCATATCATTATTCAAATTTAGAGTTTACATTGAATCTTCTCCATCGCGTATTCCTACTCAGCTGTGTTTTCAATCTGGTTCATTTAGCCATTCAACCAGCAGACCTCCAAGCGGCTGACAAACCGAACATTCTTTTTGTCTTTGCTGACGATCAATGTTTCGACACGATTCATGCCTTAGGCAACAAAGAAGTCCAAACGCCGAACCTGGATCGTCTCGTCGCTGAGGGAACAACTTTCACTCATTGCTACAACATGGGTGGCTGGAATGGTGCCATCTGTGTCGCATCGCGAACAATGCTCAATACAGGTCGGTACATCTGGCATGCTAAAGCTGTCAGCGAGAACTTAAAAGCGGAAGTCGAAGCTGACCGCTTCTGGTCAGAGCAAATGAAATCAGCCGGTTACAAAACATACATGACCGGAAAATGGCACGTCAAACATAATGCCGATCAGACGTTTAATGTCGCAGACCACATTCGAGGTGGAATGCCGAAGCAAACTCCTGACGGGTACAACCGCCCAGTCGAAGGTGAACCCGATAAATGGAGCCCGTTCGATAAAAAATTTGGCGGTTTCTGGGAAGGTGGCACTCATTGGAGCGAAGTCGTCGCGAACGACGCATTGTCTTTCTTAGATGACGCAAAAGAGAACGACGCTCCATTCTTCATGTACATTGCTTTCAATGCACCACATGATCCACGGCAGGCGCCACAAAAGTATGTCGACATGTACCCCCAAGAAGAGGTCAATGTCCCAACCAGCTTCATGCCGCTTTACCCTTATCGTGAGGGCATGGGAGCTGGCAAAAGTTTACGGGATGAAAAACTCGCTCCGTTCCCCCGGACGGAATACTCGGTACGTGTGAATCGACAAGAATATTACGCGATCATCACTCATATGGATCACCAGATCGGACGAATCCTTGAAGGCTTAGAGAAGTCTGGCAAGCGGAACAATACATGGATTTTCTTCACAGCTGATCATGGACTAGCAGTCGGGCATCATGGATTGCTCGGCAAACAGAATATGTACGATCACAGCGTCCGTGTTCCATTCATGGTTGTTGGTCCCGGAGTTGGACAAGGCGAGAAGATCAAAGCCTCGATTTACCTTCAAGATGTCATGCCCACAACCCTGGAACTTGCTCAAGTTGAAAAGCCTGAGCATGTCGACTTTCATTCAATTCTACCATTACTCAGTGGAACGACCGAAAAGTCGAATTATCCAGCCATCTATGGTGGATACATCAACGTGCAGCGAATGG
>JABJMI010000517.1 GCA_018659505.1 Planctomicrobium sp. | reverse complement strand
GTTCTGACTGAAAGTCAAAAGACAAACAGACTGAACATCTGACAACAAGTGATCATCTGGGCGCTTCGCTTTTATTCCGTCACAATCCTCCCGTCGAGCGCCACGTTTTCTCACTGGCGTCTACACTAGGCACCCATCCCAAAAATCTGAGTCAGAAATTCCGACAGGGTGGTCGATTTATCCGTGGTCCAATTGATCTGATATGGATTCAGGAAGCATGTCAACTTCCGGGAAAGTCCACTACCAGTGCTGCCTTGGCAATCTGGTATCAAGCTGGACTCCAGAAAAAGAAAGAGGATGTTAAAGTCTGCGCTCGCTTACTGACGGATTTTGGAGTCCCCAAGAGAACGTTTTATGACGCCGTCAAGCGACTCGAAGATGCCCTGCTAATCCAAGTGATACGAAATCCTGGCCAATGCTTGAGAATCACAATCTTATTGCCCTCCCGAAAATGAAGTGAGAATCTCAACAATCTAACAATTCTTAAAACAATAATCGTATTTCATTATTGAGTCTGACATACATGGTAGGTAATACTTATTACATGACACGAAGAGAACCGAAATCAATAACAGAGAAACTTAAGGCGGCGATCGCGGACGCGATCGAGAACGGCGAGTCCTACAAAAGTCTTGAGCGAGAGACCGGGGTCTTGCGCCAATCTCTGATGAAATTTATGAAGGGTGAAACATCCCTTCGCTTGGACATCGCCGATAAGCTGGCCGATTACTTCGAGCTTTCGTTACAAAACAAGAGGGAAACATAAAATGGCAAGCATTTCGACTGATAAAAATGGAAACCGACGTATCCTGTTTGCAGATCCAGATGGGAATCGGAAAGCTGTCTACGTCGGTAAGCTTTCCAAACGTGCCACGCAAACGATTTGCTTTCGAACCGAACAACTTCTGGAAGCAAAGATAACCGGAGCAGCTATGTACGCTGATTGTGCGAGCTGGCTGTCGGAAACGGACGATGTCCTCTATGAGAAACTCGTTCGTGTCGGCTTAGTTTCCCCAAGAGAACCGAAGGATCAAACCGAATTGGGGCCTTTCCTCGATGAATACCTGGAAAGCAGAAATGATCTGAAACGATCGACAAAAGTGGTCCGCGGACAGGTCGTCAATGATCTCAAGATATACTTCGGAGCATCTAGAGAAGTTGAGACTATTCAACATGGGGAAGCGGATGATTTTCGACAATGGTTGATCGGGACTCGCAAACTGGCACCGACGACCATCAACAAGCGGATCCAGGTGGCGAGATCATTCTTTCTGGCAATGAAGAGAAAGAAACTCATTGATGAAAATCCATTCGATGGGGTGAAAGCTCCAGCGGCTGGTATCAAAGCTCGACAACGATTTGTAACGCGTGAAGAAATCGAGCATGTGCTTAAATCGTGTCCAGATCATAATTGGAGGGCGATTGTGGCACTTGCTCGATTTGGAGGACTTCGTTGTCCATCCGAAGTATTGTCACTTCGCTGGCAGGACATCAATTGGGAAACGGGTCGCGTTTTTGTGACGTCTCCCAAAACAGAACATCATCCAGACGATGCGAGTCGGATTATCCCACTCTTCCCTGAGCTACGTCATCATCTTGATGAATCGCTACAGTTTGCTGAAAAGGGGGACATTTACGTTATAGATGCAAGGTATCGGAAATCGGCACAAGGCATAAATGGATGGCTCAACAGCAATCTGCGAACAAGTTTCCATCGAATCATCCACAAAGCCGGTTTGAAACCCTGGCCGAGAGTATTCCACAATCTGCGTGCATCGCTCGAAACGGAATTGATCGAGCAATTCCCGATACAAACCGTGACTGGATGGCTGGGAAATTCGCCGCGAGTCGCCCTGAAGCATTATGCAATGATCACTGACACTCATTTTGATGCCGCAGTGAGCGGTTCCAAACAGCAGACGACGCGCAATCCGACGCAGACGACGCGCGCCAACGACCGCCAGGACTTGCCAGCAGTCCCACAGAAACGCAAAAACCCTGAGAAACATTGTATTTCTCAGGGTTTAGCGAAATCTAAAATGGCGGGGGCAGGATTCGAACCTACGACCTCGAGGTTATGAGCCTCGCGAGCTACCGGGCTGCTCCACCCCGCGTTATGTGAGGAATACTATCGACCTCGAACGAAATGTCGACCCATTAATTCATAGAAATTGCGAATTCTTTCGAGTTCAGCAATCTATCTGCGTGAAATAGGAGAAATAAAACGGTTCTACCTCGCCAGTCGAGGTCCAGGAACAGTTCCAGACTTCCAAACTTCGGATGTTCGACTGGCAGAAGGACATGAACGTACAAAGACTTTATAAGTTCCGGCTGGCATTCGATTGGCCGGATTAAAGCGTTTCGTTAATTGTCCTACAGCGAGTGGTTCTGTGCGACCAGGTTTAATATCGGGAATTATCCAGTCAGCATAGGTCCCGTCACCAGACTCAACTGTCACATAAAAGGTCATTGGTCTTAACGGCGACATGTTTTTAATGATGCCCTTAGCTGCCAGTCGATTTCCTAAACGTGGATTCGCCACAACTTGCAGGTCGACTTGACCAAGTGCCTGCATGGTCGAACTTCCTCCATCAGTGCGAGTCGGTTTGGGGCGGACTCGCTGACGTTTCATGGCGAACTCCAGTCGGTCCGGGAATTCGGTTTGTAAATCCATAACCGAAACGTCAAAGGCATCGCGAAATCGCTCCAGTCTTTCCTTTGAATCGAGTGTCTCTAGTGGTTTTCGAGAGGCGAGTTCCTCAACATATTTATCGTACTCATCTTCATGATGATTTGCTAAGAGCCAGTGCATACACC
>JABJMI010000777.1 GCA_018659505.1 Planctomicrobium sp. | reverse complement strand
GAGTAATTTGGGGTTGCCTCACTCCGATAGAGGTTAGCGTAAGAAACGCTAGAGCAACGACTTATAACACTTCTGAAATCTCTAAAAATCAATGCGGCTGAGAGGAGTCGAACCTCCACGTCCCTAAGGACACAAGAACCTGAATCTTGCGCGTCTGCCAATTCCGCCACAACCGCTTGATGCGTTTTATAAAGGTTCTGGACACTCTAAACAAGCCTTGCATTTTCATCCGAATTGGGAAGTTCTGATCGCAATTGAAATGAATTCGAAATTTCGACGAACATTTCACACGGCAGATTTGTCACTCATACTCCATCGAACAATTCAGAGTCCCAGCGAGAATACGAGGTGCATCATGCGTAATAACAAACAGCAGAACGACAACGATCAACAATGCTTTCGAGCAACCTCACATCGAGACAATGAGCAAACGCCGTAAGGGGTTCCCATCCGAGACTCACGTCAAACAAGGCGTGCGGATCGTGCATGGTGAGAAACTTCTCGAAGAAAAGCTCGGGCGAAATGACCTCTGCCCCTGCGGTTCCAATCTCCGCTTCAAGAAATGCTGCCTCAAAAAGGGCTGCTTTTGACGGAGTGAATCGCGATGATTACTTTAGGGAGGAGTGATTCTATATTGAGTGAGAAATTTGAGCTGACGTCTTCCCTGCCGACCTATGGCAGGGAGGACATTTCCCAGGCAATCTTTGGAGTTATTGAATGACCACTCTTTTGATGTCATCTAGACATACAGTTGACGACCAAGCACTTTGGCGTGCTGCGATTCAACTTGGATGGTCGACCGTTCGTGCACGTGGAATTACAGTTCCAGAGATCAAAGACGACGAGATCGTAATTTATGTGGAAGCACTCTATGGTCCAACGATCGCTAAACTTTTGGGTAGAGATTTGCTTGAGCCACCCGAAGATTGGCTAGTCAGCTTGCCTGAAAGTATCACGAAACGCAAGTTGCGTTTTCTTACTGTCAGCGAAGCGAGAGAGTTAGCCACCCCTTTATTCATTAAACCACCAAACGACAAATCGTTTGAAGCAAAAATTTATGATTCAGGAAAGTCTTTGCCACCAGACTTGCTAGATGATGCAAATGTCATTGTCTCCGAGCCAGTAAGCTGGGAATCTGAATTTCGCTGCTTTTGCCTAGACGGAAAAGTTTTGACTGTTTCTCCATACTTAAGGTCAGGAGAACTGGCTGTCGAAACAGATTACGGGATGACTCATCTTGAATGTGATGAGGCACAGCAAACCGCGGAAGAAGCACTTGAACTCAGTAAAGATTCGCTGCCGCGAGCAATCGTCATCGATGTCGGTAAAATCGCAGACAAAGGATGGGCTGTTGTCGAAGCGAATGGAGCGTGGGGATCAGGTGTCTATGGATGCGACCCGAACATCGTCTTGGAAGTCATTCGTCATGCCACGGTTTTGAAGTAGTACTCATTCTATAGCTGGGGAGACTTTTCTACTGTACTCTGATTACTGAATCAGGGAGCGACCGAAAAAATTCATTCATTATCAATACAATCAAGGCTTTGCAGAGTGCCACATGCTTGAATGGAAGCCTAAATTGAGTGGTTGGCTGGCAATTTTGAATTGCGTGGCGTGGTTGCTTTTCGCTGTTTTTGCTGACGAGTTTGAAAATTTCTCAAATTCCATCATGATCCTGATAACTGCCCTTCTCTTCCTCTTCTCTTTGCCATTTGCTTGGTGGCTCATGTTTCCCGCGCTTCACCACCAGTCATCGGCCCCCGATATCATTTGGACATGCATACTCCTTGGTGTCAATAGTTTTGCCTGGGGCTATGGTTTGGCAGCCATTATTCGATACTCACGTCGCAAAACAAATCAGACTAATTGATCTGCCAAGTTTCAGCAGCAAATGAATTTGATCGTTCATTCTTATTCCGAGTTCAACAAGTCGTAAGTCAAGTAATTACAAACACGACGAAAAATTTAGTGCCGGAGGCACTTCTTGAGATAACCTCGGGTTTCAACCCAAGGGAAGATTTCCCCTACCATCTCTACGTCACGGAGTGACGGTGTGTGTTTGTCGAGAATAACGTAAGTCGCCAATTTCCATCACCGAATAGCACAGATTGTCGCTCCGCGACAGAAAGAGTGGGCAACTCGACCCTGCGTTAAAACGCAGGTCTATCGGAAAAAGTCGCTCCGCGACAATCTGTTGCTTTGTCAGTCTTTCAGGAAATGACTGCCCCGTGAACGGTTACTTACGGTCCTTGGAACATCACTCCGTAGGAATCTGAATTTACTTCACCAGTCTCTGTTGGATAATTTCTTCCAAGTCACGAACAACTTCTTCAATCGTTAACTCTGTCGAATCAATCATCACAGCATCCTTCGCTGGTTTCAGAGGAGCGACGGGGCGGTTTTCGTCTCTTTGATCTCGTTCGTTTTGTTCTTCGAGTAATTGTTCGTAAAGAACTTCCTTACCTTGTTCGAGCAGTTCATTCAGTCTTCGTTTTGCTCGTACTTCAGAGGCAGCGGTTAGGTAGAATTTTGCCTCTGCTTGCGGGAAGACAACCGTTCCTTGATCACGACCTTCACAGACGATGTTTCGTTCGGCAGCGAGTTCTCTTTGTCGCTGAACGAGCTTCTCTCGCACCTTGGTGTTTTGTGCGACGACGGACGCTGCAACTGCGACTTCCGGGTCTCTTAATTTTGTCGAGACGTCGACACCATTCAAGATCGCTGCGCCCTCTTTGAAATCGATTTCCGCCCGTTCAGCGAGTTCTGAAATGGCTGACAGATCCTCTAAATCCAAATCCTCTTCGACTGCCAGGACTGCGATCATGCGGTACATCGCTCCCGTGTCGAGGTACTCGAAGCCGAGCACCTGAGCAAGTTGTTTGGCAACAGTGCTTTTACCGGTGCCAGCTGGGCCATCGATCGTCACTATCATCTGCGTTGTTGCTTTCTTACACGATCTTCGAAGCCGAATTTCAAACTGGTCTACTCAATCAAGTCATTGGTCTGGACAAGGGACTAGAGAAGCATTGGAAATGTTTTTGCCAGAATGCCCCTGTTCACAAATTGTGAGAAAGCTGAGTCGCCCTCGCGTGAGAGCAACTGAATTTCAAACTCTATAAAGCAGGTAGAGTTAGGATCAAGCATAGATCGAGATGGAGTAAGAGACTCCTCATCAAGCAATTACTCTGGTCGACCCAGTTGTTGGATCTGGCGGCGATAGCGCGCTGCTTTGTAGGCAAATTGCTTGCGTTTGGGAGTGCTTGAAGTACCAGCTGCTTGACGCTCGTACTTTTCAGCCAATGCTGTTTTGATGTCGATGAGTGATTTTGAACGGTCCATTGTCCCGCTACCTCTTCAATTTAGTGAGTCAATCAAGAATTTTCGAATCGGAGAGGGTATCGAATTCACAGGAATGTTTCCAGTCTTTTCATGTGAAATCGTGACGATTGGTGTGAGTTCTTGATTCTTCTACCAGGAAAGAGAACATATCAGCACCTCGTTTGGTCTTTTATAAGCTGTTTCACAAGGTTATTCCCTTCCTTCAATCTAGAATTCGGGTAAGGAAACGCGAGAAAAAACTCCCGGTTTAAGCAACGTCCCATGCTCGTTTGCGGAATTCAAAGATTAATAGGATGAGAATGAGATAAAAGAAAAAGACCAGTCCCATTGCTGTGGGGATCTCCGGGAGTTCGACAACCTTGAATCGCATCATTGAGACTGCAAGCAAGTTATTGCAGAAATGAACAAAGACAGGGATCCAGATTGTCCCGGTCTTCAGGTAAAGAAATTGCAATAAGATAGCAATCGGAAGTGTCGCGAGTGCATGAGCAGGTGATGTGTGAGCCGCAGCGAAGAGCACAACCGTGAACAGAGAACCGATGTAGACTCCATATCGCTGCACTAATCCCCGACCTATGATGCCACGAAAGATGAGTTCTTCACCAAACGCTGGTCCTAAAGCGAGTGCAACAACTAATATGGGATAAGGGACTCCGTCCAGCGAAGTTTGGATAAATTCCAAGGGTGACGCCTGAAATGATTCTCCCAGAAAGCTTCGCAATAAATTACTGGACCACCAGCCTTTTGAGACTTCATAGAGCATATCTCCCAGTACTGCGATTGGGATCACAGTGGCTAAGGCGTAAATCATTTCTTCGTGTCGAGGATTTCGCCACCCTATGATTTCTCGGTATCTTTTACCTAACCGGAAACGAACGATCGGGAGTACCAGCAGCAGAGCACCTAGGGTACTCACTCCGATGAGCAGAAATGAGCGATCTAGATTCAGGTCTAGTGCCAGAGCAACTCTTTCGCCTTCGGCTGGCCATGAGAAGCCATAGCCCGCTGTCAGAAGCAATACCAGGAATAAAACCAGCACGATTGCCTGTGCAAGCTGGAAGCTACAGGTCCAAAGCAGTGCTTCTGGAATGGAACACGCTTTCTTAGTTTGCATCACACATCACCTATCGTGAGCCCGCCGCATCAGACTGAAACAGTATAAACGAATTCCTACATTGAGTCTGCCTTAATGGTTAATGATTCGGAATCAGGCAACAACAAAACAGGAAGCCTGGGTAGTATACGTCGTGTTTCATTCTGTTAATTAAAATCAGGATTGAAGAACCAGTGCCGTTTGGTAATCAATTTCCGTTCAAAAGAAGCATGAAGTTCTATTCTGCGCTTGGGTGTCGCTGTGGTTTTTGTCACCATATTAGTAATAAACGTACGGAGACTCAGGATCTCCACCAGATTTATTCTATTCGCTTAAAGAATTGGATCGTTCCCATATGGAACGCTTATTTTATATTCGAGATCGTTGGGGAAACGGCATTGCCTTGTGGGTAATCGTGATCATCCTCTTTACGACTCCGTTGCTAGTGCTCGTTCTCAAGGATGTTAGTCTTGAGAACGACATTACGACTTGGTTACCACACGATGACCCTGATGCCCGTTCTCTTGAATGGTTTACGAGCCAATTCGCGAAGGACGATCAGATCGTTCTTTCCTGGGATAGTAGTTCGCTCGTTGATCGTCGTGTTG
>JABJMI010000656.1 GCA_018659505.1 Planctomicrobium sp. | reverse complement strand
TAGACGCCCACTAAGTAATCGACAAACGTTGGGCTTTCCGCGGCGCGCTTGGATGCTGGCAGATCTCAACAACGAACGAGATCGTCCGAGCCTTTCGCTCCCTAAGGCCCGAGCAATTACAGATGTGCTTGAAGCCTTCGGATGGAAGGGAGCCCGTCAACAACCGATCATGCAACGAAACCTTGATCCAAACGTACTTCAGCCCGGAATTCTTGCTAATGGTATTCTTGTCACGAACTTGTCTCGTGCTGCGAACAAGAGTGATTTAGCCGAATTGGCAATTGATGCTACGTCACCAGATGAATTAGTGGAAACGATGTTTTTGCGGATACTCACACGGAAGCCAAATTCTGAAGAGCAGAAGCAGTTCGCAACAGCGCTGCGAGCGGGATTCACCGAACGCGTTTTTCCAGCTGACAAGGTTCAAGAGACCGAGAAGCAAGAGCCCTTGCCACTCATCACATGGTTTAACCACCAGCGGCACGAGGCGACGAAAGTACAAAATGCAGTTGAGCGCAGGGTACGAAAAGGTCCGCCAGCAGATCCACGGTTAAACGCGGATTGGCGTGAAGGGTTTGAAGATATGGTCTGGAGTTTAGTTAACCATCGGGAGTTTGTATGGATTCCATAAATCTGAATCGTCGTCAGTTCGTCGGTACGACCACGACCGTTGCAGGAGGACTCGCGCTGCCCGCCTTTGCGGGTGCTGAAGAATCGCTTCTTCAAGGCAAGGCACAGCACGTCATCTCGATTTGGCTCGGTGGCGGCATGGGGCAGGTAGATACCTTCGACCCGAAACGAAAAGGCGATCCCAAGGCACGAAAGCCCGGGAGTTACTACGACTCAATTGAGACCGCAGTTCCGGGAGTGCGGCTGAGCGAACACCTCTCTAATCTTGCTCCGCTGATGGAACATGTGACTGCCGTTCGTACGGTGAATCACACAGTGATCGATGAACACGCTGCAGCGACCAATCGTATGCACACAGGACGTCCCATCAGCGGAACGGTCACCTATCCATCGATTGGATCCATAATTTCACACGAGCGTGGTGCAGCTGAAGAAGGTGCGCCTCCTTACGTACTGATAGGCTATCCCAATGTCACTCGCGGACCGGGTTTCTTAGGACCAAAGGCGGGTTATATCTACACAACCGATACTAGCCAGGGGCCGGCGGGGTTGTCTCTTCCTGATGGGATCACCACGGATCGACAATCAAGACGGCAACGATTCCTCTCAGTTCTACAGCAAAATACACCGCGAACCGATGAATCTCGATTGCTAAATTATGACGCCGCAATTGAACTAAGTCTGAAGCTCAGCGGTCCAGATTTTAATCGCGCCTTTCAGGTCGGAGAAGAACCAGCCGATATCAGAAATCTGTACGGAGGTGAATTCGGCCAGCGTTGCTTGCTCAGTCGCCGTTTAGTTGAACGCGGTGTGCGATTCATCGAGGTCTCGCATAATCTGAATTTCATCAACGAAGCTGGGTGGGACGTCCACCACGAAGGAATCCTGGATCAGCACGAACTGATCCAGGAATTGGACATGGCTGTATCGGCACTGATCTCCGATCTGAAAAACAAACGTTTACTGGACAAGACACTCATCGTAATTACGACTGAGTTCGGGCGTCCACCAGAGTTCGATGTGCGTGGCGGTAGAGCACACCAAGGGAAGGCATTCAGTTGCGTATTGGCAGGTGGTGGTTTGTCACATCAGGGAGCCTTTGGAGTAACGGACGAACTTTCCAAAAATACAGTTTCAAATCCGGTTGGTGTGCCTGACTTCTTTGCAACGATCTGTGCGGCAGTAGGAGTCAATTATCAAAAGAATCTCTACGACGGCGATCGTCCTGTGCCAATCACCGATCGTGGGACTCCGATTAGCATTCTTTTTTCTTGAGTGCGGAGGAAAACAAACACACAGGCTTCAGCTTTCGGTCGCGGTCACTAGAACCAGTCCTTGAAACACATTGAGAGTTTAGTTTGTCATTTTTTGCCCAGCGTCGCGTCGATCAAACACTTTCGGCATAAATCCGATGGAAGTTTCCATCCAGGAACC
>JABJMI010000775.1 GCA_018659505.1 Planctomicrobium sp. | reverse complement strand
ATTCCCGGACCAATTTCCTCCGGCTCTGGTCGATGCGTCAGTGCTCCATCCTGAATCCATTGTTCAAGGATGGCAATTTTGTCGGCAGGGACGTGTGCTTCTCCCGGCGGCATCTCTCCCGATTTGACTCGCTCTAGCAACAAGCTCTCTGCTGCGTTTTCCAGGTTAATGGCAGGACCAGAATCTCCACCTTTTTTCAGGAAACGAACCAGCCTTAAATCGAGGTTTGCTTCGATCTCGGTGGTTGCACCGTGGCAGTCATAGCAGAACTCGCGAAAGATTGGTCGAATGTCGGACTCAAAACGAGGAGCGTCTGCAGCCTCTCCATTCGCCAACTGAGGAACAGCAAGTAGGCACAACAGACACGTCCACCAATGCGCAGGTTTTCTCACGATCACAAGTATCCTTAGGCGGGGAAGGCAGTGGAGGAAGGAGTGGTTGATTAAAAGAGGATATGAAACCGACGCAACGACGGTTTTTCACAAGAAAATCGTAGACGGTTATTTTCCCATAATCATGAATCAGGAGCAATAGCTCGTGATGAAATGGGTTTGTGCCGTTTTAAGCAGTTGCTGAATGTCTAACGCAGCAGTGTGGGAATAATCTCCCATCCAAGCACACAGTTCATGCAAGTGGATCAACTGCCTTACACATTCTACCAGTCTTAATCACGATGGACGTATGGTTGAATCGGCGTGTTCTTATTCATTGTGACGCTAGAAGAAAAGTTTCAAGCAATGTTGTAAGTTGTTTTTCGATATGTAGAGTAGGTTCATATGGTTTTAATGTGAGACTTCTGTAGTCGTAAAGTTTATGATTGTATTGGTTTATGTTGAACACACCTGCTGGATTATCAAGGAATTGGAAGACGAATTGCGAATTCTCGTGAGTTCCCTCGTATTTTCACGCTCTTAGTGTGTCACCTTGCTTGACATAAATTCCCACCCTGCAATACGATGCGTGGTCTTTCTCAGCGACAGATGATAATCTGTTACGCTGAAGTTCTGTATCAAACACACACAACATTAAAAGGGGATTCGGCACCATGGCTGTTCCCAAGAGACGACATTCAAAAGCACGTAAACGCAAGCGTAGAAGTCATAATGCGTTGACACCAATGAAGTTACAGTATTGCCCTCAGTGTGGTACAGCTGTTCCTTCACACGTAGTTTGTCCGAATTGCGGACATTACCATGGTCGCACCATGGTTGAAACTGAGGACTAACGAGTATTGAGAATCGCTCTGGATGCGATGGGTGGAGATGATGCTCCGGCAATCAATGTCGATGGGGCGATCGAAGCTTTGAAATTATCTTCTGACCTAGAGATTGCTCTGGTCGGGGATCAATCCAGTGTGGATCCTCTCGTAAATGCTTCAGGTTACTCCGGTGAACGACTTACGATTGTTCCTTCCGAAGGTTTTGTCGGGATGGACGAGAAGCCGGTCGATGCGCTACGCAGCAAGCCAAATTGCTCGATTGCGGCTTGTTGGAAATTGATGGCTGCCGGTGAAGCGGATGCCGTCGTCAGTGCCGGAAATACAGGTGGAGTCGTCGGTGCAGGTTTGCGCACGCGACTATTCCTGAAAGGTGTAAAACGCCCTGGCATTGCAGTGGTTTTGCCGACAACAACAGGGCGATCTGTCTTGATGGACGTCGGTGCCAATCCAGGCGCCAGAGCAGAGCATCTTGCCCAGTACGCGATCATGGGAAGCGTTTTTGCCCGTGAAATCCTCGAGGTCGACTCTCCACGAGTTGGGTTGATCAATATAGGCAGCGAAGATGGGAAAGGGACTCCTTTAATCAAGGAATCTCATGACCTGATCATCAATGGTCCAATCGCAAAACAGTACATTGGCAATGTTGAGGGTCGCGGGCTTTATCAAGGTGAAGCCGATGTCATTATCTGTGAAGGGTTCGTAGGGAATGTCATTCTCAAGGTGAGTGAAGGCATGGCAGCCATGATGATGCGAAAAGTTGCACATCAGGTCTTAGGAGCCTTAAACGGTGAGAAAGCGAACGCTGAAGACGCCTTCGGAAAAGTTGGCAGAAGTTTTGAGTACAACGAGTATGGTGGGGCACCTCTGTTGGGGATTGATGGCGTCTGCATGATTAGCCACGGTTCCAGCGATGCCCGTTCAATTCGCAACGCATTGCAAACTGCGATGACGTTCAAAGATCGCAACGTCAATCAACAGATCGTTGAGACACTCGCAGCAACCGTTGCTGCGAACTAAGTCGATGAGGTAGGGTCTGCTGTGCGGACCGGTAAAATAAATTTAGACACGGTACGGCAATCAGAGATTCAACGTCTCTTCGTTGCCAGTCGATTAGAGTGGAAACGGATTGATGAGCCGAACTGCATTTCTTTTCCCCGGACAGGGAGCCCAGCATGTCGGAATGGGCAAAACGCTGGCATCTGAATATCCCGCAGCGGACGCATTGTTCGATCAAGCCAACGAAATTCTAGGTTATGACCTGAAAAAACTCTGCTTCGAGGGACCATCCGAAGAACTCGATTCCACAGTCATTAGTCAACCAGCGATCTTCGTGACGAGCTTAGCTGCCTTAGAGAAGTTGAAAGCCGACTCGCCGGATGTTGTTGCGAATTGTGAAATGGCTGCCGGTTTGAGCCTGGGAGAATATACCGCTCTTGTTTTCGCTGGTGCGATGTCCTTTGAAGAGGGTTTGAAAGTTGTTCAGAAGCGTGGTCAGGCGATGCAGGATGCAGCGGATGCAACTCCTTCGGGGATGGCAAGCGTGTTGATGCTCGACCTGCCGGGTGTTGAGAAAGTTCGTGATGAAGCGGCAAGTGTCGGCATCATCGAAATCGCAAATTATCT
>JABJMI010000772.1 GCA_018659505.1 Planctomicrobium sp. | reverse complement strand
CCTGAAGCTCAACTTGATCGCTTCATGTTTTTGATCAACGTTGATTATCCATCACGACTGGAAGAGATCGAAATCGCGCGCACAACCACTGGCGGAAGTCTGCCGCCGTTGACGTCAATTCTTGATTCTGAATCAGTGATTCGTTTTCAAAGTCTCGTCCGTAGAGTTCCCGTTCCGCAGCACATTTATGAATTCGCAGTCGATCTCGTGCGTAGAACTCGTCCGAATCATGAAGAGTGTCCCGATTGGCTAAAGCCACTCGTAGCCTGGGGCGCCGGACCTCGTGCAGTTCAATACCTCATCTTGGGAGCGAAATCTCACGCCGCACTCCACGGGAGTTACATGGCTCGCCTTGAAGATGTCTTAGCTGTGGCGGAGCCAGTTCTCTCTCACCGAGTCCTCACCAACTTCAACGCAGAATCTGAAGGAATCCGCAGTAACGATGTCGTTAAAAGACTCGTCGATGAATTGAATGCAGAGAATGCCGGACGATAATATCGTCGTGAAAACTCAAACCTATTCACCCTTCTTTGCAGTAAATTCCCATGCGTGATTTCATTGATCCTAAAGTCGTCTCGCGACTCTCCGGTCTGCCACTCGATGCGAGAACGCCGATGATCGGCAACGTCTCGGGTCGGCATCGCAGCCCAACGCGCGGATCAAGCCTTGAGTTCTCGGAATATCGTAAATATGTCCCCGGCGATGACACACGTCGTCTCGATTGGCGTGCCTGGGGGAGGAGTGACCGCTTCTATATTAAAGAATACGAGGCCGACACGAATCTCAGGCTTTGCCTGATCGTTGATGTCAGTGGGTCGATGAATTTCGGAATCGATGGTTCGGAAGAAGTTGGCAAACGTAAAATCGACTACGCTCGGCAACTCGCTGGGACTCTCGCCTATCTGGCTGCGTTTCAAGGCGACGCAGTCGGACTCTACGCAGCGGGTACTGAATTCACGAAAGAGATTCCACCAAAAAGAAGTGGAGCGCATCTACGCTTCGTTCTTGATGAATTGGGAGACATGGAAGGAGAAGGTGAAACTGGTCTCGCAGAGGCTTTACATCAAGCAGCGGAGAAGATCGCGCAACGAGCCTTGGTTGTCATTATCTCCGACTTATTTCTCGATCCAGAAACATTGAAATCCTGCTTTCAGCATTTACGTTATCGCAAACATGACGTCGCTGTCTTTCATTTGCTGGAACAGAACGAAATCGATTTTCAGTTTGACCGCCCCGTCAGGTTCGTCGACCTGGAAGGCGCCGCCCCGATGCTTGTCGATCCAACAACGATCGCCAAGCAGTACCGGGCGGCCGTTCAACAATACCTAGAAAGCTTGAACCAAATCATGAAAGACTCCGTCGTTGATTATCGACGAGTCGGTATTGAACAAGATCACGAAGAAGTGCTGGCGAACTTTTTGTTAGCACGAAAGAAATAGATTACACGCATTTGAAGTGCATCGCGAAACAAGAACTGTAAACAATCAACAATTGATCTCAGCACACCATTCATGACATTTCTGCAACCGTTATTATTGTTCGCACTACCGCTGATCGCACTGCCGATTTTGATTCATTTGATCAATCAAAATCGCCATAAAACGATCAAATGGGCTGCGACTATGTTTCTGTTGCAGGCGAAACGGATGTCAAAAGGAATGGCACGTCTGCGGTACTTGTTGATCATGTTGATGCGTATGCTGGCGATTGCGGGATTGATCTTCGCTATCAGTCGACCGATGGCAGGAGGCTGGCTCGGTTTTACGGCAGGCAGCACGCCAGACACAACAATCATCGTGTTGGATCGTTCTGCCAGTATGCAGGAACAAGGAGCTGGCAGTACACAATCAAAACGTGAGACAGCACTTCAAAAACTTTCGGACTTAATTCAAAACACCGGACGAAATACACAGTTAGTCCTTTTCGAAAGTACAAGTTCCGAACCAAAAGTGATTGGTTCAGCAGCGGAACTGAATGAACTTCCCGAAACAGGACCATCTGCAACCGCAGCAGACATTCCGTCTTTGCTAGAACAGGTCACGGAATACATTGTGACCAACGAGACGGGGCGCACAGATGTTTGGATCTGTTCAGACTTACGACAATCTGATTGGAATCCATCCGGTGGTCGTTGGCAGACGATTCAAAAGCAGTTGACGGACCGCGAAGGGACGCGACTTTATCTGCTCAACTACGCCAATGTCGCTGACGACAATCTCTCAGTTAGGGTTAGTGGAGTTCATCGTCGAGAATCAGCAGCGGGTGCAGAGCTGGTCATGGATATTACATTGACGCGAAGTTCTCCCCTGGAAGAGACGCATGTCATTCCCGTCAATATTGTTCTGAACGGTGCTCGAACAACTCTCGAAGTTGAAATGACAGGCTCCGAAGTTGTTCGTAATGGTCATACGATTCCAATTGCCAGTGAATCGAAAAGCGGTTGGGGAAGAGTCGAACTCCCCGGCGATGCGAACCCGGCAGATAACATTTTTCGTTTTGTGTATTCGGAACCTGCAGCGCAGAAAACTGTGATCGTGTCGGACGATGATGAGATGTCAGAACTTCTCGAAATCGTTGCAGCTAACGGAGTCGATAACAGCCTGACTTATTCAGTTGAAACTGTCGGAGTAAACGCCGCTGCCACACTTCCATGGAAAGAAGCAGGACTGATTCTCTGGCATGCACCACTCCCAACTGATGTTCTCGCCAAGCAAGTTGAGGACTTTGTTCAGTCCGGGCGGACAGTGATTTTCTTCCCACCAGAATCACCTGATGAGACTTCTTTCATGGAAGTCAGCTGGGGCGACTGGATCAATCAACAACAAGACACTTTAACCGTTCAACGCTGGAGGACAGACTCGGGATTGCTCTCGAATACACTGAGTGGGTCTCCACTTCCAGTCGGACAGATTGAAGTGTCACAATACTGTTCGTTGAATCATTCTGAATCGACGCTCCTGGCACAATTCGCTGAGAGTGTCCCGGTTCTACTGCGAAGGTCGGCGGAGCAAGGAGCTGTTTATTTCTGTTCCACGTTGCCGGTTTCATCACATTCAAATTTGACTAAGAATGGAATTGTACTGTACATCATGATTCACCGAGCTCTCGCCCGAGGGGCAGCGGCGCTCGGTTCCGCTCAACAACACGCTGCGGGACAAGTCAGCAATCAAGTCGCCGCCGACTGGCGTCCATTAGATGAACTTTCAGCAGACGAACTGCTTTCACAAAGAGGAATCAATCCCGGACTCTATACTGATGATGAAGATATCGTCCATGCGATCAACCGACCAGAATCAGAAGACACCGCGATCATCGTCGATGATGAATCACTCGCAACCGCTTTGAACGGTGTGAACTATACAAAAATCAATGATGAAGCCGGCAGCGCGATGGCTCTCGCTAGTGAAGTGTGGCGAACCTTTTTAATCATTATGATAGGTGCTCTCTTACTGGAAGCACTGTTGTGTATTCCAGATCGACAAGAAATTCCCAAAGTTGCCATGGCATCGAATACCAATTCTTGACTGCACACAATATGTGTGCAGCTAAACAGATCTCTAATTCCTAATTCCCAACTCCTAATTCCTTCTTCAAAATGACTTTTTACTGGACAACAACAACGCTACTCCTTTCCGCGACTGTCTTGGTTGTGGCTGCGATCTGCTGTTGGATTAGTTGGAAACGCAGCGGTTATGGTCGCTCAGTGGGACTGTTGGAATTGTTACGTTTCGCACTTGTGTTTCTCGCTGTCCTTACTCTTAATCAACCAGAACTGACTCAAGAATTCAAACCTCAAGAGAGACCGACTCTCGTTGTTCTTTACGACACTTCTGGGAGTATGAAAACGCAGGATGTTGTTGACCCGTTGCAACCGGCAGCGGTCCCGAAGACCAGACTCAAAACAGTTGAATCACTCACTGGTGTTGTCGGAACAGACGAAAACCCAGAACTCCCCGAGCTATGGAAACCGGCGACCAAGAATCTGGACGTCGTCTTTGAACCCTTCTCATCAGAGATGTCGACTCCTTCTAAAGGAACCGATATCGATTTAGCTCTCAGCAAGACGATTGAGCGACACGGCAATTTGCGTGGTGTCGTACTTCTGTCCGATGGCGACTGGAATACTGGGAATACTCCTTCAGCAGCTGCAACAGATTTGCGGATGAAGAACATCCCGATTTATACCGTCGGGATCGGCAGCGAAGAAAGATTGCCCGACGTCGAACTCGCCAGTATGGATGCTCCGACATTTGGAATCGCTGGCAAGACGCTCAGGATTCCGTTTCAGGTTCTGAGTTGGTTACCGCGGGACCGGGAAATCAAGATCACGCTCTCAGGAACTCGGGGGCAAAATATTGAGAAGACAATTCGAGTCCCCGGAATGGGACAAGTGCGAGACACGATCAATTGGTTCCCAGAGAAAGTGGGCGAATACGATTTGACGATCAAAATTCCTGTCGACGATGGAGAGATCAACCCCGAGAACAACGAACTCAAGTTTCCCATCACCATTAAAAGCGAAACTTTGAAAGTTCTGGTTGTCGAATCTTATCCTCGCTGGGAATATCGGTATCTGCGAAATGCGTTAGAGCGCGACCCCGGAGTGGATGTCAACTGCTTGCTCTTCCATCCTGATCTCGATGATGTCGGCGGCGGACGTGGCTACATCGAAGAATTTCCTTCAGAGAAAGACCTCTTCGAATATGATGTTGTCTTTCTCGGTGATGTCGGCATCGAGCCGAAACAACTAAACCTTGAGCATGTCGAGCACTTACGACAACTTGTCCGTAACCATGCTGGCGGACTTGTCTTTCTACCGGGATTCCGTGGAAAACAATCAACACTACTAACAACCGAACTCGAAGAACTCTATCCGGTCATCACCGATGCTGCCGTGCCGAAAGGGTATGGTTCGCCACACGCTTCTCGATTTACGCTGACAGAATCTGGTCGTCGCAGTCTGTTAACACGCCTCGAAATGGAAGAACGTGAGAACGAACGGGTCTGGAAGAATCTCCCCGGATTCCAATGGTATGCAGGAGCATTACGAGCCAAAATCGGTGGGCAAGTTCTGGCAGTCCATGAGACGGAATCCTCCCGTTTTGGTCGAGTTCCTCTCATCGTCACACGAACATCAGGGACTGGGAAAGTCCTCTTCATGGGAACAGACGGAGCTTGGCGTTGGAGAAAAGGTGTTGAAGACTTGTACCACTACCGCTTCTGGGGACAAGTTGTTCGCTGGATGGCGTATCAGCGGAACATGTCACAGGGCGAATCGATGCGTCTGTTCTATTCACCCGATCGACCTGAAGCGGATAATGTTTTAACACTCAACGCTAACGTCATGAGTACCAGCGGTGAACCACTCCGTAACGGAACCGTCATCACGCAAATCACTTCTCCTTCCGGTCAAACCGATGCGTTGACTCTTGCCCCCGCTGGTGAAGATTCGTGGGGCTTGTTCACAGGGACTTTTGTTCCTGAAGAAGGTGGTCAGTATGAGCTAGTGACAAAATGTGTTGAAACCGGAGCGCAGCTAGAAACAACAATCGCAGTCCAAGGCTTAGAAAGAGAACGAATCGGCGAACCGGCGCGTTACGACGTCCTCAAAGAGATCGCCACCGTCAGCCGCGGACGCCTCGTTTCAACTTCCGAGATCGAAGACCTCGTCAACGAAATCGCAGACCTCCCCGAACCCGAACCCATCATCCGCCGCTTCCGCCTCTGGAGCCACCCCGCCTGGGGAGGCGTTTTGATTGTTTTGCTATCCGTCTTCTGGATCGGCAGGAAACTCGCTGGACTCGCTTAGAGTGGACTCACGAATATTAACTTGCTCTTTTGATTTTTT
>JABJMI010000448.1 GCA_018659505.1 Planctomicrobium sp. | reverse complement strand
TTACACATTCCTGTTCGCCAAGAATCGTTTTATGCCACGCTCACTAAGCTGCTTGACAAGTTGTGGTTCAATTCAAGCATGGCGTGGAACCAGACGATTTGTGGTCATAGCGAAAGTAAAAGAGACAGCGGACGTCATGTCATTTTACTTAGTCCCAGAAGATGGCAAAGCATTACCGACCTTCTCTGCGGGGCAGTACATCATGCTTAAGTTAAACATCCCGAACCAGAAAGAGATCGTGACTCGCTGTTACTCACTTTCTGCCGGACCGAATGAGAATCATTATCGAATCACAGTGAAGCGAGTGGCTGATGGGATTGGTTCTATTTTTTTGATAGACAATGTTCATCCTGGAGAAGTGGTTCACGTAACTGCGCCCCAAGGACGTTTTTGTCTCAATCCCGACAGCGAAAAACCAGTGGTCCTCATCGCTGGCGGGATTGGGATTACTCCATGCTTGAGTATGATTGACGAACTAACTCAAGAAATGCAGCGAGAAATTGTTTTGTTCTACTCAATGAAGTCAGGGAAAGATCATGTTCGTCAGAATGACCTACAAGCTCTCACCGATCAGTTTCCACAGCTTCGAATTATTACGATCTACACATCGCCTGATGACACTGACATATTGGGGCTCGACTACGATGGAAGTGATCGACTGAGTATTGAATCACTCGATGCCGTGCTGGAATCAACACACTACGACTTCTATGTCTGCGGTTCGAAAGCAATGAGTGATTCAGTCGTCAACATGCTGAACGAGTGGGGAGTTCCTAAAGAATCGATTCACTCAGAAGGATTCGGTGGACCTGCAATAGCGAAGCCAATTTTAATGGAAGCGATTCCGGCTAAGCTGGTTCAAGAATCGGAAGCTCCAAAATCTCCAACGGTCACCTTTAAGAAGTCGAACAAAACCGTAACCTGGAACCCCGCCAAAGAGAACATTCTGAATTTAGCTGAGGAGAATGGGGTCAATGTCGAAGCTGTCTGTCGTTCTGGAAATTGTGGAGCGTGTCAAATCGGCTTGTTATCCGGATGTGTCAAGTACGATCAAAAATCAGATGAGAGCTGTGACACAAAGTCTTGCTTGCCCTGTATCGCAATACCGGTAAGTGATATTGTTCTCAACGCATAGGGGAATTTCGACTCAGCGAATCAGAAAGAATGCTCAGTCGGTCATGAATTTTGGGATGATATCGAGTTATGAAATCGGCGATAAGCATAGCTGTTCTAATCACAATGAATGCGGGGCTTTGCCTGGCAGAGGATATACCCGGATCGATTCCTCGAGCAGGATCACTCACTGATCCTTCACACATGTTAGGGCTGATTCGAGGAGACTGTAAGAAATGTCACCCTTCTGAGGTCGCTGCCTGGATGAAATCAACACATTTCCTTTCTGCCGATCTTCGACTTTATATGAACTCAGCGAACACAAAAAAATATGCGGATGCGTTGAAGATTGAAGAGAGTCAGCTACTAACAACATCGGTCTGTGCTGACTGCCACGGAACGAAAGCGATTAAAGATTCTAACGTCTCAGTGATCTCTGGAGTCTCTTGCGAAAAATGCCATGGTGGATCGGGTGGAGATAGCGGGTGGCTTAACCGGCATCAGTCGTATCATACATCACTCATCGTTCCTAGAACGAGCGAAACAAAGGAGCACCGAACGGAACGTCTACAAGACTGTGATCAGGCGGGCATGGTTCGCTCCAGTAACATCTATGGATTAGCGAAGACATGCTATTCCTGTCACCTCGTCAACAATGAAGAACTTGTCGCAGCCGGTCACAAGCTTGCGAGTGCTTTCGAGTTTGTATCGTGGTCAGAAGGCGAAGTTCGGCACAATTTCCTTCTGAACCGAAACGAAAATGCAGAAGCTCCTAGCATATGGCTCGAAAGAACGGGGCGGTCAGTGCAAGAGCGTCGTCGTCTCAAGTTCGTGTTAGGAACACTTGCTCAACTGGAAATTGGGCTACGTACACGCGCAGATGCCAAGAGTCCGATTCTCAT
>JABJMI010000773.1 GCA_018659505.1 Planctomicrobium sp. | reverse complement strand
ATTGGTGGGGGAATACGTAAAAATGCTCGTTGCCCTGAATGCAATTCCGTAGACCGCGAACGACTCGTTCTGTTGTATCTCGTTTATGAAACAAAATTATTTCAGAATCGACATTATGTTTTGCATGTGGCACCCGAACTTTACATTCGGAAGTTTCTATCTCTGAGAAAGTCATTGGATTATCTCACATGCGATTTAATGAGACGCGATGTTGATGACCAACAAGACCTAACACAACTGAGTTACCAAGACGAATCTTTTGACGCAATCATGTGATGGAGCACATCCCGGATGATCTGCAAGCTAATGAAAGAATGTTATCGAGTTCTGAAACTAAAGGGATGGGCAATTCTTCAAGTACCAATTTCACCAACTCTCGCACAGACGTATGAGGACGATAACTTCGTAAGTGAGGCAGATCGTGAACGCGAATTTGGACAGCGAGACCATGTTAGAATTTATGCGTTTGACTATGTCGATAGATTAAAATCGGTCGGTTTTCGAGTTGAGCAATTTGATTGGCAGGCAGAATCTTCCGCCTTTCGAGCCAAGCACAATCCTTATGGCTTAAATCCCGCTGAAAAGATTTTCATAGCTCATAAGGATTGAATTTATTTTGGGGTTATTCCTAGATTTATTGTCCAGGGACGTTCGTGGAAAGAGGGCGTTTTTTATTCAAAGTTAATTCGGAAAGTTCGCCTGTTGTTGAAACCGCTATTCATCATTCACTTTGTCGGCATTTTTCAATAAGGACTTTTTCGTGATTCACTACTTCACCCAGGCAAACTGTCCACAGCAGCCCGTCGAAAACCAGTGGCAATTGGCGCCTCAGTCTAGTTGCAAATCTTCGATGAGTCGGTCGCTGGGATAGATCTCGTTCTCGGCTATGCACGCAATGTCAGCGATAATTTCTCTTACCTTGAGAGCGATACTGGGATCAACTTCTGGATCACACAAACTTAGGAACTCATCATCAGTCAGCGACGGTCGATTCGCCAGGTACATATCGTGTTCAGTCCTCTCAGGTTGACGTAAGCAAATCCAAAGAAATCCAATCAACAAGAGTGGGAAGACTATCCACAACATTTCCATGCTCCTTATCAAACATCAATGCTTGCACATATTACAACATCAGTGTGAATCTAGCTGCAACGGGGGAAGTTAGGAAGTCTATCTCTCTCATGAAGGAGTGTGTGCTATTGCAATATTTTCCACTTTGAAAATATGCCTCCTCTAGACATTTGATGGATATTGTGGCTCACAAACGAATGATTTAGCGTCTAAGTTGTTGATTTCCAACCGTGGACAAAAGCTCAGCGCGAATGTATTCAGCATTGTATTGACTGAGCTTCCAATTTCCCCATCCCATTAAAGTAATATCACGGCAAGGATGCCGAAATGTTCTGGCAAGTTGCCAAAACTGTTTGCTGCCTCATACTCGTGTTCTGCACGGGCTGCGCTTCCATTCCGTCTGCACCTCAAGTTCGTATTCCTTCTTTCTTGCAGCGAAAAGAGACCAATGTCTCTGAAGAAAAAGAGACGAAACGGAAGCCTGAGAAGGAAGAACCCACCCCCAAGCGGAAACCCTTGATCGCTCTGAACAGGTCAGAACCTGCGAAGTTGCATGACGCTGCAACTCAGCGATTGATCGCTGAGGAACTCGCTGATGCCACTCCTGCTGAGCATGCTGAATGGACAGACTTTCTGGCATCGATTGAAACATCAATGGTCCCGTATGTTCTTCAGTCGAGAAGAGTGAACCGCACACAAAGACCACCTGGCAGCCGACCTGAGCAGCAATCAAATGGTGAGATTATCGCCAGTGATGATTCTCCACGTGATCGCTCAAATGCCGATACCCGAAATCCAAATCAAGCTCCAGGCCTCAACAGCGAAGAGAGCAATCCCATTGAGCTCGTCTCACGGGAAGAAATGGTAATTAGTCCCGAAGAAATCTCTTCACAGCAGAAAGAGAATCGCATTCCGAACGAACGTGACTGGTCCGGCAAGTTGAAGTCGCTGACCGAATGGGAGAAAAACCCTCTCAATTTCACTCGTGAGGGAGAGGCAGGCGCCGAACACAACAAATCACGGCACTTACCGAAGATAATTTCTAACCCTTTCCAACGACAAGAGGGAGAGCAAACTGAGACGAAAAACTCGCCTTCGACATTGCAGAACTCACAGGAAAATCAGCTCGCTAAGACACAGCCGAACACCCCGGATAGCTTACGGATCACGCCCGGCGCAAAACTGTGGGAAGAAGAACTAAACAAACTGGTTTCCTTGATGGAAGCAGAAGCGTCGGCTTCGGGTATGGCAAGTTCGGGGGTACTCTCACGCGATGAACTACGAAAGCAAGTTGCCTTGCGAATGCTGTACCTGGTCAATGATCAAACTGAACTCGCGATGCAACCGATCCCAGGTCTGCAAACTGCTGATCAAGAATTTTGGATTACTCTCTTTTGGGGACTTTCCAGCTACCTCAATGAAAACGGTTTAGATCCTACTGAACGGTCAACAAAAACAATTGAACAACTTCGCTCTGCTACTCACTACTTGCAAATGGCTTCGAAGTTACAACTTCGCAATGTCAGTTTTTGCTCGAAAATCGATGGATTTGGAAGTTATGACCAATTTGTTTCAGACGACTTTTCCGCCGGTCAACCGGTCTTAATTTACTGCGACATTCGTAATTTTCAAAGTGAACCCTCGGATGATGGCTTCTACGTCACTAAGTTGCGTTCCTCTTTGGAAATATACGAAGGGGGAGTCGAAGGTCGCATCGTCGAACGCAACCCGTTCCCTGCCACTGAAGATCGCTGTCGCTCAGTCCGCTCTGATTATTACCACAGCTACCGGATCGACCTCCCGCAAACTCTGACACCGGGACCGCACCTCCTCAAGCTGACGATTCATGATGAATTCAGCGGCAAGTCTGCCACAGAGTTCATTCGCTTCAAGGTGAAATAGCATCACGAGCTGTTAGCTGCACTCTTCGTGATGTGGGATCTATAACTGTTGGATTTGATTCTGACTGACTGTGAGTATTTATTTTGCCCCTTCAGGGCGTAGTCTCTGGTTGAATTCTCTTCCCGGGGCGTTGCCCCGGGCTATCTTGTGAATGCCCCTTTGGGGCGAAAATGATGAATGGTAGCAGCCTCAATTTAACGCCCCAACGGGGCACAATATATCAGCCTGGGGCAACGCCCCAGGTATATGAGCAAGCAGACGACAAAGCCCTGAAGGGGCGATACAGTTTCGTGTTCAAGTACAAGCAAAATTTCTACAGTAATAAATCTCACGTTACCAAATATGCAGCTAAACGATCTCAAGTTAAGATTGATTCTCAGAAGAGTTCAACTCCCCGTGCAGTTGAACAGATCAACAGACAAAGATAACTTACAAACATGCGAATTACATAAGCTGTCGTTCTTCCATTAATTTGGACTTAAATATCTTTGAAGCATTTGCAGTTAACTCATCAGGGAGCAATTTTTATGGGACTTTTTGATTAACTCTTCGGTGGCATGGACGGAGGAGGAAAACTTTCACCTCAAGAGGCCTATGCAGGTGTCCTAATGGGAGCGACCGCGTGTGATGGGCATTTTGCCGATGATGAAGTGAACAGCCTAGTGGTCGCTTTAGCCCGCATGAAACTTTTCGAGCGTATGAACGACAAGCAGTTCGGACAAATGCTCGATAAGCTGCACGGCGTGATCAAGAAGAAAGGTGTTGAATTCTTGATCGATGGATGTGTCGAACAATTACCGAGTGGTCTCGAAAAAACAGCATTTACAAACGCCTGTGATATCGTGCTTGCTGATGGAGTCGTCGAAGATGACGAAAAGGCGTTTATTGATTCTCTACGGAAGAGATTAAACATCGAGAGCAAGACTGCCAAAGTGATTGCGGAGATCATGGTTGTGAAAAATAAGGGCTGATCGATGCTCTCCACAGAACTTCTCAATGCAATGCTGCTCGCATTTTAATATTCTTTCAACTTATTTTTATTGGATTAATTATGTCAGTGTTCGACGATGTACTTGGTGATTCGGATGCTTTTTCGGAGAAGTCGTTCGGTCCGCAAGAAGGATTTGCCGGGATCTTGATCGCGGCCTCTGCCTGTGATGGGCATACCTCGGACGAAGAAGTTCGAGGAGTCATGAAAATCCTCGGCAGAATGAATCTCTATTCAAGACTTTCCGATCAGAATTTCGGCTCAATGATGGACCGCGTGCTGGGTGTCCTGAAGAAAGGTGGTCCCGAAAAACTGATTCAAAAATCGGTCCCTTCGGTTCCGCCCGAACTCCGTGAAACAGCTTTCGTCAACGCCTGTGATGTCGTACTCGCAGACGGTGTCGTTGAAGACGATGAAAAAGAATTCATCGATCAGATGATGCGGCAACTGGAAATCGATCAAGACCGGGCGAAGACAATCATTAAAGTAATGGTCTACAAGAACAAAGGCTGAGCGAATTCCACGTCGTTGTTAAATCAATAATACTCCCGTTTTGCCGGACACTTAAAGTGTCCGGCAAAACCACTCTGCACCTGCTTGTCCCGCTTCCATGACTACTGACTCTTCAGACCCTGTTGCGGATGATGATACTCCAAATCGTGGCGGAGCGATTGTCTCAGTCGTGGTGATTTTGCTATTCGCTTTCCTGTCATTCGTGACGATTGAGAATGAACACCTTGGGATAACGATTGCCTATTTAATGACCGAGGTCGCCTTGATTTCTCTCGTCATCTGGCAAGCCTGTGATCCATTCGCTGATGCTGCACAATGGGTCGGTAAGAAGTTGCATTTACCGGGTTCTGTCCGTGGAGCGACGTTAGATGCCGTTGCCAGTTCGATGCCGGAGCTTTTCAGCGGAATCTTCTTCGTGGTCCTGGCAATTCAAACAGTCAACGGAGGAACACCCGCTGCGATCGAAGAAGCAGGCGCCGAAGGCTACGGTTCAACTATCGCGACTTGCGCAGGCAGTGCCGTCTATAACATGATCCTCATTCCGGCATTCTGTGCTTTGGTGATTGCCTTCACCCGCAAAGAACGACCAACAATTGATGTGGAAGAGGAAGTCATTTCACGGGATGGCGTTTGGTTCGTTGGTTGTGAAATGTTGTTGATTCTGTTTCTGTTTCAGAACACAATGTATTGGTGGATGGCGATTGTTCTGCTTGTTTTATATCTCGGCTACATCTATCAGCTCTCTCGCGATGCGAAAACATTTCGCCTAAAAATGGCAGCTATCAAACTCTACCTCGCGGACCATGGCACAGAAGTCGAGGTCGGTAAAGTCCTCGATGCCTTGCACGACCAAGGGATCAATGTCTCGCGAGGTTTAGTGAATCAAGCGAAGGAAGAAGCTCGGCTGCACCTCAGTCACCAAGAATTTGAAGAGGAAGAAATCTCCGACGACGCAGGAGTCCTGTTTGGGTACTTCTCGATTCCCCTCACTGGGTTAAGTACAACTCTCATTCTTCTCACTTCAACGCTCGTCTCCGCAGCGGCGTGTTACTTTCTAGTGGAAGTAACAATCGAGACAGCTGACAAACTTGCAATCCCTGCGTTCTTTGTAGCAGTGATTCTCGCTGCCGCAGCGTCATCTGTCCCCGACACCTTCTTGGCCATCGCAGCTGCCCGACGAGGTGATGATTCCGGAGCAGTTTCCAACGCATTCGGTTCCAACATCTTCGACATCTGCGTCTGCCTATCGATTCCCCTGCTAGTAAACAGCTACCTGACCAACTGGCAACCTGTCACTCTCCTGCAAGACGGAAAACCAATCGCAGGTCTAGTAGGGCTAAGAATTCTACTCGTCGTACTGACCGTAGCGACGCTCCTCATCATGTGGCACAACCGACAGCTCACCTTCAAGAAAGCACTGATCCTCTGCGGGCTGTACGGCATCTTCATAGCCTACGCAGTGCTGGGATCATTGGGAATTTTGTTCTGAATTGAAAAATAACACGACGATTCACTGTGGGTTAATCTTCATTCCGTGGTTCTTGTCGTCGTACTGTTCTTGTCGTTCTTCATTTCGTTCTGGGGCTGGAATTGAGTCGAGTGTGGCTTCCAGTTTTTGCTGAGCTGACTGGATCAATTCATCTCCTTGCGGCAAAATGATCGCCATGAGAGTGAGACAATTGAAGATAACCATGAACCAGGTGGTGACTTGAAAAGAGACTTTGCTGGTTTTATGTCTCAATAGATTTTGAGCGACGAGCCCGCCCGGCCAGCCACAGCAAAAGTCTAAGAGGTGCAACGTCTTTTCGCGGGTTCTCCAGCGATTATTCTCTGAAGCTGATTTATCCACGGTGTAAGCCATGAATGAAATTAAGCTCATGGCTGTGTAGATGATGAGGACAATTCCCGACAGTCGATCGATGCTGGTCAACAGAATCAACATGATGAAAAACAATGCCGGGAGAACGAGTCTGAAAACTTTTGATCGTTCGCCTTTCTTTCGGTGACGCGACTCACCTTGATAGAGCACGTCCTCTGCTCGCAGGCGACCATCTGAATCGGTTGCAACGACATACGTTACGGATTCGTTATCGACAGGTCGTCGATGTGTCGATTGAAATGCCGAGATATGCAAAAAGACATCTTCCCCCCCTGCATTAGGAACGATGAATCCGAAACCCTTTTCATCATTCCAGCGAACGATCTTGCCTTGTTTTCTCATAGAACTTTATTGCTTTAATCCTTGTTCGGCGATGAGTGGCTGTTGATAGCCTGTTTCTTGTGCTTCCAGTTGTAACTCAGTGTTCAGCAGGCTGCCTACAGAAATTGGCAGGCATGATATCACTCGCTCTGTGGGCAAATTGTCCACTGCCACCCGTTGCAGAAATAATGTCACAAAAAATGCCGCCCAAATTCGTGGACGGCATTTCATCTCTTTTCAAGCTTTACCCTAGCCTCTCAACACAAGTCCTTTGCCCATTCTATGCTTTCACGCCATGTTCGAGTTCGGGAGCGGCGTCACTCGCTGGGTCGAACCATTCTGGTTTGAACTCGATGCGAGTTTGCAGTTCCATCGCGAGGTTCGCTGTCAAAGCCATGATAGCATCTGCCATCGCAACAACACCGTTACAACGGAGTCCACCTTCTTTGACTGGTTTTGGATTTCCACCTGGCCAGTGATCAGGACCATGATTGCGAATCGCATAACAGAAGTGTTCCATCTCTTCGCGGTAGCCACGGCTGACGTTTGTTGCCCAGTCGGTACCGCCGGTGGCGACTTTAGGTCCGGAAGATGTTTCGTAGGCTTCCATAACTGGTCCTCCGCCTGCTTCTGAACCGGAGATCACCCAGAGTCGTTGATCAGGTCCACCACCTTGGCTGCCGCGACCATCTTCTTTCCAGAGCATCGCTTCCTTTTCGGTCTTCATGAACATTGTGCCACGAGTTCCGTAGACGAGTTCGCCGTAAGGTTCGAACTTGTTGGTGTTGATAGACGAGTAGGTGACGATACACTTGTCTCGTTTCTTATCTGCATCTGCCGGATCGTAGTTCGCTCCGGGGAACTCGAAGGTGACGAAAATCTGATCATCGATTTCGCGTTTGTCGTCCCATTTGTCTTTCGGTCCGACTCCTTCAATCCCGTAAAAGTTCTTACCACCGAATCCGCTGACCGCAATCGGATGAACTTTTCCGAGGAAGATACTGGCTGCGTCCATCTGGTGCGAACCGAGTTCCGCCATCAGTCCGCCGCCTGTCTTTTCGAACAGTCGCCAGTTGATGAGTTCGTTCAGATCATCGAATCCGAATTCTTTTAATTCTTCAGCGCTCAACTCCTTGTCGGTAGCTGGCGTTCCTTTCTGCCAACTGTCGCTGAACGGGAAGCTGTTATTGCGGTGCCATTGAGCGCGGATGTATTTGATCTCTCCCAAGAGACCATTCTGCACGAGGTTATTGGCATTGTTGTACAGCACGCTGTAGTGACGTTGATGACCAACCGCTAGCAATAGGTTTTTCTCCTTTGCTTTGTTGATCATGTTTTTACATTGCGTGACAGTCCGCGCCATCAATTTTTCTGTCAGGACATGTAAACCGGCTTCCATACAGTCCATGGCAATCGGAGAGTGTGTCATCAGCGGAGTCGCGATGACGACTGCTTCCAGGCCAAGTTCATCTTTCTTGGCGAGCAGGTCTTTATGGCTATCAAATGTTTGAATCTTACCAGCAACCGAAGCACCAAGTTTTTTGATCAAGCCGGTACGGACTTCGTTACCATCCCCTTTGAATGCCCGTTCGCGATTCGAAGGACGAAGGTCAGCGATGGCGACGACCTCCATATAATCTTCTGGATGCTCACTGAGAAGAATGTTGCCTTCGTCACCTGTCCCAATGAAAGCAACCTTCACGCGATCCTTATTGAGCGCGCTGTAACCAAACAGAGCAGCAGAAGTCCCAACCCCACCGGCAGCGATGGCTTTAAGGACGTCTCGCCTTTTCACGTCACCGGTATTGACAGCTTCAACGGCTCCGGAGAAATTGTCTTTACCGATTTGTTCTTGTTCTGGTGATACGACTGGCATCTATCTTTCCAATAAAAAGCGTAGTTATGAAAGCGAACTCGATTCACGAGTTTTAGTAGTAGTAGTGGAAGTCTCTCGAAAATCCCTCACCGTGCATTGTTGCATAGATCGGAGAAATTTGAAGAGTGGAAGCTGAAATAGGAGTGAACTCTTGAGAAGAAAAAAATCATCAGTGTGTTGACTGATTCTGAATTCTCTGAAATGTAGAGATGAATTGTGGACGTGTTGAGAGCAAGTTATTACAGAAAAAAGACTTGCGAGGAATCTGCGACAGAGATCTTGCTAGCATGGAATTGATCAGCTCAATATTCACTTCAACGTCGAACAGGTCTCTTGGAAAGTCGTAATTGTGTACGACGTTTGTTTGAAAAGAATGAACAGAAGGAAGCGGAGGGAGCAGAGAATTCATCGACCGAATGGCAAATAGGGGAGCCGGACTACTCTGTGGAAGTCATTCAAATGCTTTGTTTCACAATACTACATAAGTCTTGAAAATCTCCATTCTGAAGAAATACCGAAAACCCAACATGTGCCAAGTTGAGATTCCAAAAATTGATATGAACAGAACTTCAATTATCCTCTGCTCTCTTTGCTTCCTCCTGTTCAATTCTTTTCCTGTTAAAAATCACAGATAGTCATTGTTTCGAAGAAAGCACATTGGTTTACCCACAATGAAGTGGGTTGCATAGGGGATACGTATCATCTTCTCTTGCTTCAACCGGAAAAGTCGCGGCTGGCTCGGTAGAGGTCTTTCCATTCGTCTCGTTCTTTGACGACGGTTTGTAGGTACTCTTGCCAGACGATTTGATCCTGGACCGGATCTTTAACGATCGCTCCGGTGAGGCCTGCAACGAGATCGCCCGCTTTGATTTCTCCATCACCATAGTAAGCAGCCATTGCCATTCCATTTGAAATGACGGAGATCGCTTCTGCTGAGGAGAGTGTCGCTGAGGGACTTTTTAGTTTCGTTTTACCATCTTCGGTGACACCATTGCGTAACTCTCGGAAGATCGTGACCACACGGCGAATTTCTTCCAGTGCTGGTTTTTCGGCTGGCAGTTCAAGTGCTCTGCCAAGTTGATTGGAGCGACTTTGCACGATCTCGATTTCATCATCAAAAGAATCGGGAACAGGCAAGACGACGGTGTTGAAACGTCGCATGAGAGCACTCGAAAGTTCATTCACTCCTTTATCGCGGTTGTTCGCTGTCGCGATGACGTTGAAACCTTTGACGGCTTGAACTTCGCTATTGAGTTCCGGAATCGGCAGCGACTTCTCGGAAAGAACGGTGATCAGGGCATCTTGAACTTCACTCGGGATACGCGTTAATTCCTCAATGCGCGCAATACGACCTGTTCGCATGGCATCGATCATCGGGCTTTCCACCAATGCATTGTGTGATGGACCTTCCGCGAGTAAGCGGGCGTAGTTCCAACCGTAACGAAGAGCTGTTTCGTCGGTCCCCGCTGTCCCTTGAACAAGTAATGTCGAGCAGCCACAAATCGCAGCGGCGAGATGTTCACTCACCCAACTCTTTGCAGTGCCGGGAATCCCATACAAAAGCAACGCTCGATCAGTCGCCAGAGAGGCAATCGCAATTTCCATGAGACGTTCGTTGCCGATGTACTTCGCAGTGATTTCGGTTCCGTCGTCAAGTTTCCCTCCGAGGAGATATATTTTGACTGCCCACGGAGAGAGTTTCCAGTTCGGGGGTTTCTGGCGATCATCAACGGCAGCCAAAGAGGTGAGTTCGTGAGCAAACTGCTGCTCGGCATGTAAGCGTAGATGTTCGGATTGAAGGTCTGTCTTGGGCATTGATAATATTGGCTATTGTTATTGATATTGTTTCAAATCATTTCGGAATTTCACCTGACAGGCTATCATATCTATCGAGACAATGGGAATTAACGTCTTCGCTCGATCGACAGGATAACAGGAGTTGTGGAACCATGGCAGAAGAATCAGCTTCAGCGACAAACGGTAGCGAGCAGGTAGTGACAATAAAAAAGCCGCTTCCCCCCGAAGCACGTCAGCGAGCACTTCAGGAAGAACTCACGAGCCTGATTGATCTCGTCGGTGTTGAGCCGCTGGTTGATTTGTTACTCGAAAGAGCCTTTCAGCTGGGGGCCACAGATATCCATCTCGATCCACAGGAATCTGGTCTCCTCTTGAGATTGCGCCTTGATGGAATCCTTCACGATATTCTTCATCTCAAGAGTGAATACACTTCGCAGTTAATATCGCGAATTAAGTTGATCTCGGGCATGAACATCACCGAGAAGAGGCTCTGCCAGGATGGTCACATCTCAAATGAAATGCTCAACCAGAACCGAGACGTGCGTGTTGGTTCTGGTCCAACAATTTACGGTGAACGTCTCGTACTGCGCTTGATGTCTGATAGTTCTCAGTTCAATACATTTCATGATCTGGGAATGGATGCCGGACAAGCAGCAGCCGTTAATAAAGCCATTGCCTCGCCACACGGGATCATCCTCAGTGTTGGACCAGTCGGAAGCGGAAAGAGTACGACGACCTACAGTTGTCTCTCAGAATTGAACGATCCTTCGAGAAGTATTGTCACAATTGAAGATCCTGTCGAACGGAATTTGCCGGGTGCAAATCAAATTCAAGTCGACAATAAAATTAAATTTGGATTTGTCGAAGCCTTAAGGGGCGTTCTTCGACAGGATCCCGATGTGATTATGGTCGGTGAGATCCGAGATGCTGAAACCGCTCATATTGCGATTCGAGCTGGACTGATGGGGACAAGAGTCCTCAGTACCTTACATGCCACTGACACAGGGTCGACTCTCGACATGTTTAAGGAATTTCAGATTCCAAGAATGTTTCTGGCGGATTCGATTAAGTGCATCATCGCGCAACGACTTATTCGCAAGGTTTGTAAATCAAACCGAGAAAGTTACAAGCCGGACCCTGTCGCTTGTGAAATCTTAGGAGTCAGCTCAGTAGAAGCCGGTGAGTTGGAACTTGTCCGCGGCATCCCAGCTGATGAAAACTTTCATACCGGATACATGGGAAGAACTGGAGTCTTTGAAGTTCTGTCGATCGATTATGAACTCAAACAGCTGATCGTTGGCGGAAAACCTGGACGAGCCGTTTATCAACAAGCCTGCGAAAATGGAATGCGCACTCTTGAACAAAGCGCCAAAGCGAAAGTCTTAGCAGGCGTCACTTCTATTGAAGAAATGGTGCGGATTACAGTTTGATTCACCCCAAGCTTTCCAAAGGTTACCTATTGTTCCTTTTAACAACATCAACTCGACCACGGGACTAAATTGAATTTACAAATAACGAAGAGTTCTATCTGTGGATGACATCGCAAGCACGACGGACAATTCGGCGATAACGAGTGAATTGACTTCGGAAACTCCTGAAGGTGGCAATCAATTCAGCAGGCTCTGGATTCGATTGTTCTTCTTGATGATTGCCTGCGCGATACTCTATTTTCCAGGAACTAAACTCTACCGAAGCCAAAAGGACAAAGCCTTTAAGTCAGCATGTAAGGCTGCGGTTGAGCAAGAAGATTGGAAAGGACTCCTCGAAACTTCAAACCGTTGGCGAAACTGGAATCCGCAACAGGGTGATGCTCTGATTTTCCTCGCGGAAGCGCACGTTCAACTCGGCGAATTCGAACAAGCCGCTGAAAGACTTGGGCAAGTTGATGATTCGTATCACGGTGCATTACAGGCTTTGGCTGCCCGCGCTGAACTTTTGTATATCGAGCTCAGGCAACCGTATGCTGCTGAAGAGACTTGGTTGCGAATGCTCAATGTCAATAAACTTGCTGATGTCCCCCGACAGCGATTGATTTACTTTTATGCAATGTCTCTACAACGTAAGAAGATGCTTGACCTTATTCACGAATCGATGCAGTTGGGCTGCGAACCACTTGAGTCATATACATATTTACTCATCGTCAATTCTCTTAATTTTTCGGACGGACTTGTGCTGATGACTCGATGGCTCCAATCTGCCCCAGGCGATGAAACTTTTGAAGTAGCCCAAGCGGTCTATGCTGCAAAGAAGACAGCAGATAACGCCATGGCAACTTTTGGAATCCAAACATTGATTCCGGGAGACCGAAGTTTGCTTGATAAGAGTTTGCAAAAATATCCAGCGAATCTGGAAGCACTCGCAATCCAAATCGATTTCCTCATCTTTGAGGGAGACGCCGAACAAGTAGCCAAACTCATCTCTCAAGCAAGTCCAGATGCGGAGTTTGATAGCCGTTTTTGGCGGTATCGAGCTTGGTTATTGTCAAATCGACAACGTCATCAAGATGCGGCAGATTCCCTAAAACAAGCTTTGGAACTCAACCCCTATGATTGGCAGGCACGGTGGTTGTTAGCAGACGTTTATCGAAAACTGGGGAGAGCAGCGGAAGCTGATCAAGTCGCGAAGCTGGGACGGCAAGGAAAAGAGTTACAAAGCAAGCTTTTTGCACTGCCAAACGCCCGACAATTGACAGAAGAAGTTGCTGCTGAATTAATTGATTATTTGCGAGCGATCGGTCCATCCCCAGCGCTCGAAGCAATTGAGCGGCGACTTTAAACTAACACAACTCAATGAAATTGAGTTTCTTCGCCATCACGTTAAGTGTGACCTCTTTTTCAATTTCAAAAGAGATTTCGACTTAAAATACTGAAGAATTTCTAATTTCACATCTAACGAATCGCCTAAATTGGCAATTTAAATTTGTTATCTATCAACAATCTTTGAAATTGGCGTTAAATTAAGATTCATTTTAAGCAAACATTTTGTATAATTAGGTGTTGATGTCAATTTTTAGATCTCTAACTATTTTCTTTCAGGATTTCTACCGATGAGTTTTAAGTCTTTTTCTTTCATCATGGTTTGTTTATTCAGTTCATTTTTGGTTGGCTGTGGGAGCGGTGAGGGTGATGTTCCCGAAGGCACTCCTCCAACCCCAGAACCAGGTTCTGAAGAATATGAGCAATACAACAGTGGCTCTAAAGATGGACCTGGTAGCTAAGCTGAAATGCTGCCTTCAGCAATACTTTTGATGCTTGTTTGTAACCTTTATCGTTTACAATTGAAATTTAACTAGTTTTTTGTTTGTTTTTTAACCAGGAGTTTTCAATGAAAAAGTCGAGAAGATCAGCCTTCACACTGATCGAACTATTGGTTGTGATAGCAATTATCGCAATTTTGATTGCCTTGTTGTTGCCAGCTGTTCAGCAAGCTCGCGAAGCGGCACGCCGCACACAATGCAAGAACAACCTCAAGCAGATTGGTCTGGCACTTCACAACTACCATGATGTCTTCAAGCAGTTCCCTCTCAACTATGATGGGACACTACAAGTTTTCAACAAAACCAATAGGGCAGGTGCAAGACCAGATGTCAGTTCTATCTCTTGGGTGACAGCGTCACTCCCTTATTTTGATCAAGCACCACTCTACAATGAGCTTGATTCCTTGAATGTTTTTACTACTGCACGTTCACAATGGCCTAGCGGTTTAGGCTACGGGCATCCAAGAGCGATGGAGCTGGCGCTGACGGCTCTCCCTGGTATGCAATGTCCAAGTAACTCACAAGCGAAAACGACTCAATCAAATGAAAATTCATTCTGTTATGGAAATAACGGTGGTGGATTTGCAGATGGTGGCGGCGGTGGGGGAACACGGTACCCAGGTGGTCGTTCCGATTATGTCGGGAACATGGGGTTCGTTCGAACTGGATGGAAAGATCTTGATGGAAACCACGCGAACACCAACGGAGCACGCTGGGTCAGTGCTGACTGGGTGACAACATTTGATGAAGATTGGGACGACTACACCATCTACCGTGGTTGCTTCTGGTTCCGTGGCTCAGCGGGTATCCACCACATCACTGATGGAACATCCAACACAGTCGCAGTCTTCGAAAATCATCACTGGAGATTTTCGAAAGACCAACCTGGTCGCTTTGCCCGCAATGCAACTTGGATTTCTCCAATTAACGCTGTTTCTCCCTTGAACAAGCCAATTAACTCAGACAATCAAACGAATGGTCGTGGCGATAACGACAATCGTGGATCTTCGACTATGTCGAGTACACATGTTGGGGGTGCTCAGTGCCTTCTAGCAGATGGTTCAGTTAAATTCCTGAGTGAAAACTTGTCCATTGGAAGTGCAGGTCGTCAACCTGGTTCATCTACTGCTAGAGATGGGGTGCAGCTTTCTCTCGCAACATCAGGCGGTGGAGAAGTGGTTGGCGAATTCTAAGCGAGACGCTTTTCTCAACTGATCATTACAAACCGATTGCTGTGGTGAATACACAGCAATCGGTTTTTTTGTAAACAGACTGCTTTTTTTAAAAGTTCATCAATTTAGCTGCACACTTCGTCGTTAAAAAATTCAACAACAATTCTCATTTGATCAACCGTATCAAGCTCATGTCGCGTCTTTCTCTTGCATCACTCGCAATCGTGTTGCCAGCGATCTTCGCTGGTTGCCAATCCAAAGAGCCTATCGAAGACAACCTACCTCGGCAGCAACGTGCTCAATCTGAACAACTCGAAGCAAACCCTTCCAAAGGGTTGCTCGACGATCTCGATCTGACAGCGAGTGACGACTCGGGGAGTCCAGTGCGTCAATCCCGAATTCGCTTCGTCGATGTTCATGCTGAATCAGGTCTCAATTTTGTCTTCGATAATGGGGCTTCAGATCAAAAATTAATGCCAGAGTCAACTTCTTGCGGAGCTGGCTGGGTTGATTTTGATAAAGACGGTCGTCCTGACCTCTATTTCGCACAGGGAGGTGACTCAGGAGCAACGGGTTGGTCAGAACAGCCTGTGGATCAACTTTATCGAAATCTTGACTCACAACGATTCGAGAAGGTTACAAATCAAGCTGCGCTCACTGACTCAGCGTTTGGACATGGGGTCTGCGTTGGAGACTATAACAACGATGGATTCGATGATGTTTTTGTTTCGAATGTCGGACTTGATGCATTGTACGAAAACATGGGTGATGGAACTTTTTGCGAGGTCACCAAGCCTGCCAAGATCGACAATTTCCTCTGGGCAGCCAGCGCTGCTTGGGGCGATTTGGATCTCGATGGAGACCTCGACTTATTTGTCTGCAATTATGTCGACTACAACCCTTTACAACCGATTGCCTGTTTCGACAAGGACGGAAGTGCGGGGACATGTCATCCGAGTGATGTGAATCCAGTCCCGAACAAAGCCTACTTCAATCAAGGTGATGGGACTTTTCGCGAAGAATCCCAGGAACGTGGGCTCCTCGGCCCTGGCAGTAAAAGCCTGGGAGTCGTGATCGCTGATTTCACTGGGGACTTCTTACCAGATGTCTACGTCGCCAATGACACCGAAGCGAATCATATGTTTGTGAACCAGGGTGAGGGACGATTTGAAGAGAACGCTGTTGTACTCGGTTGCGCAATGGGGCAGAACGGCGAAGCTCAGGCAAGTATGGGAATCGCCTACGGAGATTATGATCGAAACGGATTTCCTGATCTCTATGTAGCACACTTCACAACTGATTCTAACACTTTGTATCAGAATTTGGGAGAAGTCGGTTTTACTGATGCGACGCGAGGAACTGGTCTGCACTTACCAACACTGGACTATCTGGCATTTGGAACAGTGATGTCGGACATCGACTTGAATGGCTGGCAAGACTTGTTTGTCACCAACGGTCATATCGACGATTGGCGGGAGATTAAAGGTGATTACTGGAAGATGCGTTCGCAAATGTTTTCCTTTCATGAAGGTCACTGGCAAGATTGCAGTGAAACCGCTGGTCTTTATTTCCAGAAAAAACGGTTAGGTCGCGCAGTCGCAGCTGCCGACTACGATGACGATGGAGATTTGGATATTTTAGTGGTCAATCAAAACGATCCTGTTGGTCTGCTCAGAAATGATTCCCAGAAAGGACACGGCATTCGCGTCAGATTTATCGGTGAGTCGAGTAATCGCAACGGCATCGGTGCGGAAGTCACCATGCAGCAAAACGATTTAATCCTTGTTTCGCAGCTTCCCGGTGGAAGCAGTTACGCGGCCAGTAACGAACTGGTACTCACTTTCGGATTGGGTGATTCCGATGCACCATGTCGAGCATCCGTTAGATGGCCAAGTGGACGCCAGCAACGAATTGAAAACATCGAAGTTGATTCTTCATTGATATTCTACGAAAGAGATGCGAAATAGCCGCGTTTGTTTCTGTACTAATACCATTTTGGTAGGATTCTTAAGCTGGGAAAACTCCCGATCTTGAACTCTTTAATGCACGTATTCAAAAAGGTGACCTAGTATCGATGAAGTACATCATTTTGAACTTGAACATTCTGTTCATCACAGTAACTCTTCTGACCTTCTCTGGATGTCCTTTCCAGCAGCCCAAAGCGATGCCAGTGGTAGAAGAGGGCGAGAAGAAACTACCGTTTGCAGCGCCAGAAGTTCCTCCAGCACCGTCTCAAAAATTCGTCGGTAGCCAAGCCTGCGTCGAGTGTCACAGTGAGATCCACGAACATTATTCGCACCATCCGATGGGAAGATCTTTGGCTGCAGTTCTTGATCCAAATGTGATCGAAGATTATCAAGAGGAAACAACTTTCGAGACGCAACCTGCACCTCGATCGAGCGTGACGACGTCATATGAAATTGCCCAGAACGAGAGGTCGGTGATTCATCGCGAAATTCAAACATCCGCAGATGGCACCGAGATTTATCAGCATGACGTTCCGATGGATTATCGCATCGGATCGGGGCAAAAAGGACGTTCTTATCTCACTAATCGATCTGGATTGCTTTTTATGTCTCCTGTCACCTGGTACACAGAAGGGAATCGCTGGGATATTTCGCCTGGGTACAAAGGTAATAATTTACATTTCACTCGTCGTATCGTCGAAGCCTGTTTGAGTTGCCACACTGGTCGGCTTGATAAAAATCTTACCACCACATCGCCGGACACATTCAAATCGCAGCCATTCATCGAAGCTTCTATCGGTTGTGAGCGTTGCCATGGTCCTGGCGAAGAACATATTCAATTCCAGAATCATGAAATTGAACTCGCAAAAGACCCTATTGTGAATCCGATCGACCTCCCCCCTCGTGAGCGCGACCACGTCTGTTTCCAATGTCACTTAATTGGGGAGCATCGACTGACTCGCTATGGGCGAGAAGAGTTTGATTTCCGTCCGGGAGACAACATCAGTGATATCTGGACAGTCTTTCTAAAAGGCGATGGCTTCGATGAAGGTGAAACCACCGCAGCGGTCAGTCAGGTTGAACAAATGTTGGGCAGTGCCTGCTATCAAAAAAGCAACCAGAAATTAGGCTGCATTTCCTGCCACGAACCTCACTCACGCCCTGAACCAGCAGAGGAGATCGCATTTTACAGAACCAAGTGTCTCGATTGTCATGGTACGGGAGAAGTTGAATGCAGCGAAGAATTGTCCGCACGATTAAAGATCTCTGCTGAGGATTCGTGTATTCAGTGCCACATGCCCCAAGTTTCTGCGAATGACGTCCCTCATACCTCTCAAACAGACCATCGCGTATTAACCAAATACGAATCGACCAAAGAGAAAATACGGAGAACACGCCCCAGTCTGT
>JABJMI010000769.1 GCA_018659505.1 Planctomicrobium sp. | reverse complement strand
TTGACTTACTGCCACCACCACTGAAGAGGGCGTTCTTTACTCCTGAATACAGGGAAGCGACTGTACAATTCCGCGTGCAGGATCTTGGTATCGCTCGTTATGGAACTGTATTTGAGCGAGTCCGTTTGGAGCTCGATCAACTGGAAGTACAGTACCCTGAATTTCGTTTCGAGATGACGGGATCAGCGGTCTGGAGATGGAAGAATCTCTACCAGATTGTGGTCGACCTTGCGACGAGTCTAGGTAGCGCTTCCATTATTATTCTCATCGTTCTCGCTATCGCCTATCGGTCAATCAAGCTCGGCTTAATTTCGATCATCCCCAATATATTCCCACTGGCAGTCACAGGAGCAGCATTAGCCTTGACTGGTCAGAACTTAGAGATTGTTAGCGTGTGTGCCTTCACTGTTTGTCTGGGAATTGCTGTCGATGATACGATTCATTTCCTGACTCGGTTTCTTGAAGAAGGGAAGACTGAACGCAATTTACATTCGGCAATTCGCAAAGCCTTCATCGGGACAGGAACAGCACTCATTATGACGACAATCGTGCTCGACGTCGGATTCGCCACCGTCCTGTTCAGTGACATGCGAGACCAACGCGTCTTCGGAGCCATGGCCGGCATCACCATCACCGCAGCCTTATTTGGAGACCTCATTTTCTTGCCAGCACTGCTGTCGATGTTTGGCGTGACACCAAAAGATGATGACGATCAACAAACTCAAAAACATACTATTAAAGCTCCATAGGAAGTATGGACATAAATTGCTGTAAAAGGATTTTTCCAAGAATGTGTCTGCTGAATGAACTCAAAGAAACGATACGATGAAATCGCGGAAACGAAGAGTTTGAATGATGCAACCAATTACATTTACTTGTGCGGAAACATTTATTGCTTCCCCAAGCGAAATTTCATCAAATCTCCTCAACTTGGATAAGTGGTGTGAGTTCGAGGGGTACGGAATCATGCCCGGAATCAAAGTGGCAGTTTTCGAAAGAGAAACGCCGGAAGTGATCGGTTCAATATTTCGTGTATCGAACTCAGATGGTTCAACCCACACAGAGGAGATCGTAGAATGGGAGCCGGAGACCCGCATCTGCCTACGAATGGAAAACTTTTCTCCGCCACTTTCTCGACTTTCGAGTCACTTCTTAGAGAGATGGACCTTTACCCCAAATAAAGAGGCCACTCTTGTCACTCGATCCTTCGAACTCCATCCAAAGCACCTGATCACAAAACCCGCGCTGTGGTTAATTTCATTTCTGTTAAAGAAAGCGATTGCCCGACAGCTTCAACAGATGCAAGACGAGTTCTTAAACGACAAAATGTAGAGGGACAGTTATAGTATGGACTCGTTACAGCGAGTATCAAACAACGTCCCCCTCAACAGGAGCCTAAAGATGACTATTGAATTCACTGTCTCATCTATAATTCCAGCTTCGCCAGAAGCAATCTACAACGCTTGGCTCGACAGCGATGGTCATACAAAGATGACAGGGAGTCCCGCTCACGCAACAGCCAAGGTGGGCGATTCTTTTGATGCGTGGGATGGTTACATCAGCGGCAAGAATCTGAAATTGGAATCCAACAAAAGAATCGTTCAATCATGGCGAGGGGCCAGCTACAAGGACTCGGATGAAGATTCACAAATCGAAGTTCTTTTGGATCCTGTCGAGGGAGGAACCAAATTGTCTTTGATTCATACTAACGTCCCGGATGACCAAGCCAGCCACGAACCCGGCTGGACAACCCACTACTTTGAGCCGATGAATCAATATTTTGTGTCTCGATGCAAAAAATCTTGATTCATGATTTGATGAAAGCGATGATGTCTGCGATTTGTTGAGGAGACAATGTTTTCTCAAGTCCTTCGGGCATAAAGGAACGTCCTGTGTTTACGATTTCTTCGACGTTCGTACGAAGAATTAACTCAGGTTTTCCATCTGGACGAATGAGTTTTAGGCTAGTTGCGGTCTCTTCCATGATTAAACCGCTGTAGATTTTCCCATCTTCTGTTGCGATTGTATAACCACGATATTTCGCTTCCGCAGCGGCATTTGGATCGAGTATCGCAGTTAAATAGAAGTCATCTGGCTTGTTTGAAAGTGCTGAGAGCTTCGCACCAAAATCATTGCCCAAGTTCTGATGACGATGACAAGTGCTACAAGTCTTCTCGAAGAGTTTCCGCCCGTTGATGGCATTCCCTTCTAAGCTGAGGGCTGGTTGATACGCCAGTAATACATCCGCCCGCGATGATACTTTCTCGTGCATTGTCAGTTGTTTCATTTTCGCTTTAATTTGTTCGTTTCTAGAATTCATCAACTGATCTCGTGTAGCGACATTCAAATCGTCCAACGACAAGCTTCCACTCTCTAATGTTTCTATCAGGCTTTGAACCGCAGCGGAATCAGTCAGGATTGCAGCTTGAATCTCTGCTTGTGTTGCAGGCGTTTGTTTGTTCAATTCAGATAAAAGCCTATCAATGGCTCCAATACGAACGAAAGATTGAATGCTGGAACTAACAACTTCAGGAGGATTCGTGGTTCGCAGGTAATTTGCCAGCGACTCTATACTTAGAATTGATGATTCAAAGCCTGACAACTTAATCAACGTCGCAAGTTCTCTTGTACCCAGTTCTGCTTCTTCAAGATCATGTTTCGCTTGAAGAAGTAGATGATTGAAAATCCCGTTTGCTTTCTCATCGAGTTGTTTGCGAATTTCTTCGTAATCAATATTTTGCTTCTCAAGAAATTCAAGTGCGATTAACAACAACACTCGCTTACGATGATTAGATTCTATTTCCGGGAATGTTTGAATCAGTCTCGAAATACCTTCTATAGGATCGTTCCCGAGGACTGTGAGCAACAGCGGATTCACGATTTCGGCATTGTTTTGATCACTCGAAATGAGATTTGCAAGCAATA
>JABJMI010000728.1 GCA_018659505.1 Planctomicrobium sp. | reverse complement strand
GGGATGACATTGCACGGACCTTAATCACCGCTACAGGTTCAGTTCGTGAAACTGGTGAAACGGGGCTGATTTTCGCACATACTGGTGAACCCGAAGAACTCGCTGCGGAGATCTCACGAATCTTCCTTGGAATTCAAATGAGTTGTGCCAACTGCCACGACCACCCGACCGATAGTTGGAAGCGTGAAGAGTTTCATCAGCTCGCTGCGTTTTTGCCTCGTGTTTCTGTTCGCAGAGAAACTCAAGGAGACCCAGCAAGTTGGATTGTTCGGTCAGTTGATGATGACCCACGCCGACGAAATAGCAACTTCAACGTCGACCAGTTGTTTCGAGGACTCGACCGCAATCGCGATGGACAACTTGCAAAGTCCGAAGCACGAGGACCAATCCAGGAGCGATTTGATCGCATTCTTGAAGTCGCTGACGCTGACAAAAACAAAATGCTCTCGAAAGAAGAATTCGAGGCGAGTCGTGCTTTAGCAATGACTCAGCAGCAAGGTCAGGGGGAGATGGAATACTACATGCCCGACCTCAACAATCCGGCATCACGCGGCACATTGACTCAACCTGTCTTCTTCATCCCAGAGGCAAAAGGTCCGAAGTTAAGAGATGATGCCGACGACATGACTCGACGTCATGCACTGACCGACTACATCACTTCGCCAACCAATCCATGGTTTGCGAAAGCCTTCGTGAATCGAATTTGGTCAGAGATGTTGGGGCAAGGGTTTTACACTCCAATTGATGATATGGGACCAGAACGAATTGCAATGTTTGAAGAAGTCCTCGATCTTCTTGCTGATGGTTTTGTAAAGAACCAATATGATGTGAAATGGGTCTACAGGACGATTGCGAACACTGACGCCTATCAGCGGCAAATTCGCACAAAGAATTCAGAACATTATGTTCCTCCGTTTGCGAGTGCTTCGCCGACCAGATTAAGTTCTGATCAGATCTATATGTCGCTGTTCAAGGTGCTGGGAGCTGAACAAGGATTGGCAACATTCGCTCGAGGCAATCGTGGCGGGATGATGGGACGCCGGACAGGGCTTGATCCCGGGAAATTCCTGTTCCAACAAACCTTTGGTCTTGATCTTTCAATGCCAAAAGATGAAGTCATCGGAAACGTTCCTCAAGGTTTGTTTATGATGAACAGCCCCATTGTCGAAACGATGATCCGCGGAACCGGTGACACCAAACTGAGTCGAATACTCAAAGATCAGTCAGATAACGAAGACGCTTTGCGGGAGGTTTATCTACTCGTTCTTTCTCGTGAGCCGACTGACAAAGAAATCAACATCGGAAAAGAATACGTCACTCAGGTCGGCAGTCGAACGGAAGCGTTTGAAGACTTGATGTGGAGTTTGTTGAACTCGACGGAATTCATTTCGAAACGCTAACGCTTATCGTTTCGCCGGACACTTTAAGTGTCCGGCAAAACATCTTGAAGACAACTATTCATTCAATAACTCTTTACCGAAAGTTGACCCATGGCATCTTTCCTTCATGAATCGATTTCGCTGTCGCATCAACGAGTCAATCGTCGACGGTTCCTGCATCAGATCTCCGCTGCCGGTCTCGGCACCGGGATGCTGAGCTTTCAAGATGTCATCTCTCTGAAGGCGGAAGAACTACGCCGGCAAGGGAAGTCGATGATCCTACTCTGGATGGCGGGTGGTCCCAGCCAGATGGAAACATTCGATCCAAAGCCTAACCATGAAAATGGTGGAGGCACGAAAGCGATTCAAACGTCTCTGCCTGGTGTGAGCATCGCTGAGAGTTGGCCGAACATGGCGAAAGTGATGAACGAGGTTTCATTGATTCGCTCGATGACGAACAAGGAAGGGAACCATCAGCGAGCCACGTATCAGATGCACACTGGCTATGTTCCGTCTGGAAGTGTGAAGCATCCGAACATTGGTAGCTGCATCGCTCAACAGCTTGCCGAATCAGATGCTGATTTGCCGAGTGTTGTCTCGATTGGTCCAACTCTTGGTGCCGGGTTCCTCGGCGTCGACTATGAGCCATTCAACGTCAATCAACCCGGTTCAATGCCACAGAACCTCGCTACGACTCGCGCTACTGACCGCTTTCAAAGACGCATGGGTTTGCTCGGCAGATTGGAAGGCGAATTCGCAAATCGTGGAGCAGTCTCACAAGTCGAGAACCATCAGCGATTGTACAACAAATCTTCCAAGCTCGTCTTAAGTCCTCAGACGAAAACATTCGAATTGAATGACGAATCAGACGAATTAAAAGCAGCCTATGGCGATACCGATTTCGGTCGCAGCTGCTTGCTTGCCCGTCGACTTGTCGAATCAGGAGTGACGTTCGTAGAAATTCGCTCGAATGGCTGGGACACACATCAAGATGGTTTCGAAGCGGTTGAGAACAAAGCCAACGAAGTCGATCCGGCGGCTGCGACTCTCATTAAAGATCTCAAAGAACGCGGTTTACTGGACGACACACTTGTCGTCTGGAGTGGCGAATTCGGTCGTACTCCCAAAGTGAACGGTCGCGGTGGCCGTGATCACTATCCGCGTGCCTTCAATTCCTGGTTAGCAGGCTGTGGCGTTAAAGCTGGACAAGTTATTGGCAGTACAACAGCAGATGGCTCAGCGATTGAAGACCGTCCAGTTGAGGTCGCAGATTTTTTGAAGTCGATCTGCCATGGACTCAACGTCGATGCAACTCATGAAAACATTAGTCCCCTCGGACGTCCATTAAAAGTCGTCGATGGAGGAAATGTGATTGAAGAACTTTTTGCATAGCAAAAAGCCGTTTTGCCGGACACTTCAAGTGTCCAGCTAACTCGTACAAGTATTCAACAAACATAATGAATCCGCGCGACTGCACCTTGTTGGTGCAGTAGCTGCCTCGGTGACTTCGGTCATCGGGGTTTCTTTATTTGAGCCGGACCGTTGAACCGCAACCCTGCTCCGCTTACCCTCTCGTGAACTCATGAATTACGAGAGAGATATGGATCACAAAGCAATTGAAGAACGACTGGTTTTCGGGCTGAACGCTTCCACTCAGGCAGAAGCTCTGGTCATGAAATACTTCATGAATGAGTCTTTGCAGGTCATGCTCAAGGGTGATCAATCTCCCGTCACAGTTGCGGACCGTGGAGCCGAAGAACTCCTGCGAGGGAAGATCTCTCAGGAGTTCCCCGACGATGCGATCATGGGGGAAGAATTCGGTCCCCAAGACGGAACAAGTGGTTATCGCTGGATTTTGGACCCCATCGATGGGACGAAGTCCTTCATCCATGGTGTTCCGTTATTCGGAATGCTGATCGGCTTACAGTATGAGGGAGAATGCGTGGCAGGTATTTGCCGTATTCCAGCGACCAAAGAAGTTGTCTACGCTCAGAAAGGTGGCGGAGCATGGTGGCAGCGAGGCGAAGCTAAACCTGTCCCGGCGAAAGTCAGCGACACAACAAACCTCAGCGATTCACTCTTCCTCTTTACCGCAGTCGAGGGGTTCCAAGAGATCAATCGCTTTGAACTCCTTGGCGAATTTTCGGAAGCATGCCGACTCTCCAGAAGTTGGGGCGATTGTTACGGACATATTCTTGTCGCTACGGGACGCGCTGACCTCATGGTTGATCCACTCTTAGCAGAATGGGACGCTGCTGCTTTGATTCCAATTGTCGAGGAAGCCGGTGGTGTTTTCATGGACTGGAACGGTGAATCCACTGCCTTGGGAGGAAATGGAATTTCGACCACACCTGCATTAAAAGACGATATTCTGAAGATGATTTCATAGCTGATTCATGTTCTATTTGGGGAGCACAAAAATGAATCATCTAATTTGAAACTGGTTGATTCCGTTTCTCACTCCTCTGTGTTTTTTATTGCCATCATCCCGACACCGAAGAACGCACGTGTTGAAACGCCGCCAAGCAAAAAACTCAATCACTTGGGAAAAGACCAGATTGCTTGAATGCCATCGGAACAAAACATTATCAAAAATACTCCCTGGAAGGTGAGGGCACGAGTGCTGTTCATGGTTAAGGACGTTGTACCGTTGGACAGGATTTCATCCAACCTTGCCAACTTAAAAAGCTGCCCCATAAGGGCGATTTACTAGGCATTGTATGCCTCACAAAATATAGCGGATCGCCATCTGCTCTCACCCCTAGACCTATTTCACTTGAGGCGTTGGGGGATCAATGGCGACATCGTCTTCGGGCACCAATTCAATCTTGAGGTCACTGCCTTTGAGGTACTTGTCGAAGAAATTCTGCGTGAGGAGGTAGACGGCTGGTTGTCCGAATGCCGGTCCGCCGTGTCCAGCGCCGGGAATTGTCTGCAACCACACACCCACGCCTTTCGCTTTCAGAGCAGCTTGAAGTTCCACACTTTGAGCGTACGGAACCAGCGCGTCGTGTGTGCCGTGCAGGATCAGCATCGGCGGATTGTCTTTGCTGACATAGTGAATGGGACTGACAGCATCGGTCTTTTCTTTGTTGTCGACGAGACTCACGCCGATCAATTCCGAATACGGATCACTCGGGGTGTTGAACTTGAAAATGTTGCGAATATTTTCATCCTCTTCAGCGTGCTGCATCACAGTTGTGAAATTTGCCGGACCATAGATATTACAAACGCACTGTACTCGGTCGGACTGGTCGTCGTTTCCTCCGATTGGGGCAAAGGCTTTCTTACCACCTGACGTCGCCACTAGTGCCGATAAATGTCCTCCCGCTGATCCACCCACGACACCTACGTGACCGGGATCAATGTGATACTCGTCCCGATTCGCTCGCAGCCAGCGAATAGCAGCCTGGCAGTCTTGGATCTGTGCCGGGAACTTCGCCTTCTGGCTGAAGCGATATTCGACACTCGCTACCACATAACCACGCTTGACCATGCTGACGAACGGACTAGGAAACTTGCTGCCCCCCATCCAACCACCGCCGTGAATGTGAACAATCATCGGTAATGGCTGCTCGGGCGTTTTCTCTGGCAAGTACAGATCGAGCCGCTGCGCTTCGTCACCATCCGGGATGTAAGCAATGTCGCGGAGCATCTTCACCCCAGCGGGTAATTTCACATCCTGAGCAGTGACCAAACCTGCAAATGAAATCCACACGACGAGACAGGCAAATGCAGTCGGTGTATACGATCCTGCGAGTTGGCGTGAGAGATTCAACAAGCGGTGACTGTTCATGTTTCGCTTTCAGTAATTTGATAATGAAGATGATTGTACAGCTGTGATCGAGTGGAATGTGCGTGTGGGTATTGGAAAGACTTTAGCTTTGTTGCTTGGCGATCTCTCTTGCTTTTTCGAGGGTGAGGTTTAGCTCACGCAGACCTGATTGCATGGAGATGACGCTTTGAGAAAAATTGGTATGGGTTGAAATATCGGGAACGTTCTTAGCGTACTCGCTAATTGCGACACGGTATTTCCCTAACTTCTTATTCAGCATCTTGAAGTACCCCACCGGATCATCGACTCGAGTTTCTAAAGCTCGTGAGAGGTCGAAGATGGCTCGGCAGATGAGGGTGAGTTCCGGGAAGTCTTCGATTTCGTCTGAATGCCGAACAAACGCTCGTACAACCCAGGCATGTGCCATTTGCTCCTGGCAGTAGATTACGCACTCTTCTAATTGCTCTTCCCCCGACTTCGTCATTTTATTCGCAACCGTTCACGATGTTGAAACTATTGTCTAACCACGAAACACACAAATGACACGAAAAGAATGTCGTCACAAACAAAACTGCTTAAACCGCTGAAGATGTCTGATTCCTCAAGATGATTCACGCGATTCAGCTCACAGATTTAGAAATATCATCCCGTAAATTATATTCATCCTGTCTCTTATTTTTGTGTGGTTCGTGTTTTTCGTGGTTAAAAGACTGTTGAGCCTAACGAGACTGTGATCGGTTACCTTTTATTCTTCTTCGTCTTCTGCATCATCTGGTCGGGAAATCCCATACTTCTTCAAACGCCGATCCAGCGTCGTTCGTTCAATCTGCAGAATTCTGGAGGCCTTCGATTTATTCCACCCAGTGGAATCGAGAACGGCTTCAATGTAGTACCGATCAATGTCGTCGAGACTAATTTCTCTTTGGATAAAACTTCCAAAGAGATCGACCATCGGATCGACACTGGTTTCCACAGACTCCTCTTTCACCGTCGCGGATAAGACTGGTGTTACGAGCCCCGTAGCTTCTTCTTCAAGTCTTAAAGTTGTGAGAACAATATCTTCTGGCTGTAAAATTTCATTATCTGAAAGAATCACCGCACGTTCAACGACGTTGCGAAGTTCCCGCACATTTCCTGGCCATGGATGAGATTTCAGTTTCTGGATTGCAGGCGTACAGAACCCTTTAATTTTAGAATTGGATTTTGAGGAAAATCGCTGTACGAAATGTTGAGCGATTGCGGAGATGTCATCCGGTCGTTCTCGCAGTGGAGGGACAGTCAGTTCAATGACCTGGAGGCGAAAGAATAAATCTCGTCGAAAAGTTCCTTCCCGGACTGCGACTTCAAGATCGCGATTTGTCGCTGTCACAACACGAACATCGACCTGAACGGATTCACCGCCGCCAACTCTTTCGAACGCCTGACCTTCAAGAACTCGCAAAAACTTCGCCTGGATCTCAGGGCTCATTTCACCGATCTCATCCAGGAAGAGCGTCCCTTTATCTGCTTGCTCGAACTTTCCTTCTCGTCTACTTGCGGCTCCTGTGAAGGCACCTTTCTCGTGACCGAAGAGTTCACTTTCCAAGAGGCTTTCCGTTAACGCTGCACAGTTCACACAGACAAAAGGCATCTCTTTGCGATTGCTGTTGAAATGGACCGCTCTGGCAACAAGCTCTTTTCCCACTCCGCTTTCGCCTCGGATGAGTACGAGAGCATCTGTCGGAGCAACTCGGGCGATGGAGCGTCTGACCGCTTCAAGCTTTTGACTGCTTCCAACGAGTTCCGTTTCTTCGCCCAATTGCCCCTGTAGCTCGGTAATTTGCAGGCGGGATTTTTCTAAACCGACGACCAGTTCTGCCTTCTCCAGCAGTGTGTTGAGATGGTCTCCCATCTGATCTGCGACTGCGAGAATGAATTCGAGGTGAGACTGGTTCATCGCATCAGAGGCATTCCAGCTGTAAAGGTGGATGACCCCGAAGAGGCGTTGATGGTGTCGGATGGGAGCACAGATCGCACTGTCGGCAGCCAAAGCTTGCAAACTGTCTTGTGCCGACAATGACGAATGCTTTGTGATATCGTGAGCGAGAATCGCGTCTTTGTCGTCCAGTACGATTTGTGAGAGAAAGCTGGAAAGCCGACGTGCATCCTCACAACCATTCAACGCAAATGGCTTGAGATCGCTGTATTGAGAGGGAGAATTTTGACCGACTCCGAGTAAGACTCCTCCCATACTCGCACCCGAAAAGGCAAGTAGCCCACCAAGAACCACTTCGCTGAGTTCCTCAACGGTTGTTGGTGCGACCATCAATCGGGCAATGTGAAATAACTCTGCCGCTCCTTCTGTTCGGTTTTGAATGCGTTGCAGCGAAGGGTTATCAAATTGGGTTCCCGCCTGCCTTTCGATGATTTGAAATCCCGAATCGTTCGTGATCCCCGAACGATCCAGAGAAGTGGCATTGGTGTCGTCTGGATGCTTGTCTGTGAACAGCATTGAGCATTGCCCAATACGTAACGACTCTCCCAACTGAAGAACGTGGTCGTCAGTGACTCGGCGTTCATCAATTGTGAGCCCATTTCGACTGTCTAAATCTCGGACGAGCCAGTGTTGCCCTCTGTGGTAGATTTCACAATGTTCCCGGCTGCACTTAGGGTCTTCCAGGACAACGCGATTTGACGAGGCGCGCCCGATTCTAATGCGTCCCTGGTTAGGAAGCTGTACGACCTCAAGAAGTGCATCGCCCCGGTGCACTACGAGATAGAGAGGGTTCAATTGCGGCTCAGCTTGCAAGTTATCAATCCGTGTCTCTTCCGACTCTTCCATCGTTTGCTTTCACATTCTAGTGATGACCAAGAAAACCACTCGAAGACCAAGCAGTGCAGCATTTTGCATTCCCCGATGTTTAATAATAATACATTCTTATGAAACTTGTGAGTTCAGCGACTCAACTCGGTCCATAAACGACGAAAGCGTTTCCAGATATTCTCCGGAAACGCTTATCGCCGTTCAACGAGCAGAGTGCGGGCCTGTTTCTCACTCGCATTACGAACTTCAACAATATGCACGTACTGTACCAACGCGTTTATTTCATAAAACTGTCCTTAAAGTCGACACATTGAAGCTATTCTGAACGAATTAGTACGCATATGGTGCATTGCGAGACGCTTGATGATCCATTTTGCAGCGAGTCGAAATGCACCAATCCGAGTCGACTCCTCCCCCTACGTCGTTACAAGTGACAACATTTCCTCTGCCTCACCGATCTTTCACTTGCTTTACATTCCATTGGCATTGAAATTGCTTTCCAAGAAATTATTCATCCCCGTTTATTTTCATGTCAATGGGTCGGGATCTTTTCATTTTAAGCTAGCTGGTTTTATAAACCCCCGAGACATGAACAACTCACCTGTTGGAGATTAACATCTCGGGCAGGTGAGTTTTTTTGTGGACAGATAGAAAACTCGACCCTAGCGAGAGCGTCTGTAGGTCAAAGCTTCCCTAACATTAGATAGATGTAGTCATTAGGCAACAGGCGGCGGTGGACAATTTGTCGTGACAGATCCTTGAATCACGAAAAGCCGTCCTAGAAATTGCCCACAGAGCGAATGATGAGGTACTTGCCAATTTCTATGGGCAGCCTGAGGCCCCAAGAAGGTAGACTGGAAGCACAAGAAACAGGCTGATGACAGCCAACCTGCCGGATCAGGTTGAGTCCATCTGATCAGTGAAGCCGGTGTCCCATTTGATGTCGCACTTTTCACAGTGAAAGGTTAATGGTTCTCCATCAAGCTTGAGTGACCGTTCGAGAAGTTTTCCGCAATCAGGACATTTGAAACGAGTCCATCGACGGTTTTGCAGCCACAATCCTGCGATCAATACTGGGAAAGCAGCTATCATCACGTAGACGGGATGAATGACTGCGTGCATGCCTTCCATGAGATACAGATATGCGAAACAGCCCAGTAAAGGAATGCTGAATAACAGAGTCATCAGATTGTGAGTACGAAAGACCTTCGACGTTTTCTTGATCTCGGGCATGGATTTACCAGTAAAGCAGGAATAGATTGGGGAATCGCATTTCACTCACCTTTCCAGGTAATTAACCCCTTCTAACAGTAAACCTTATATGACGAAATTCTCGCATCAGCAATGGTACACTCATGTGACAGAATTGAAAGTTATGCTTGCAACTTGTCCGAACGATCTCGAACTAGCGATCAAATACTGGGAAGCAATCAGCGGCAAGTTTAAATATGACGTCCGAGATGGCAAACGACTGATTGAGACGTTTCGTGCATGTTCACTTGAGTCAGATGAAGGACTCGCAACGCTTCTAAATGAATTCCGCAAGCTCGCTGAGGAGACAGGTGAATTACCCTACCCAAGTCTCATTGACCCACCGCTCGAAAATCTTCTTCGATTCGTGAAGAGTCAACCGAATCATCTACTTTCAGAAGAGGCAGCGTGGATCCTGAGCTTTCTCTACACTGACTCATGAGCAACGAAGCTCAGGGCTTCCATGACATTCGTCGAGAAACGGATCTAAATGAAAAAAACCTCCAAGGTGTTGATCACCTTGAAGGTCTCTTTCTCGTACGTACTTCGATGAAATTACTGTTTCATGGCATCTGCAAGAATGCGTGAGGTGGACTCACGCATGATACGAGGGTCGACCTGCTCACCTTTTTGAAGGGTCGCACGAACATCTTTACCAGAGATGAAGACAGGTTTATCGTCTTTGTGATTTTCCATCAAATCGACGCGTCCCATTGATTCGTAATAGGCTGCGAAGCCGACTTTTACAGGCTCAATCTTGAGGTCGCCGTTGAGGTTTTCGAAGATTTCTTGTGCATCGAAATCTCCCCAGATCGCTGTCCCATCTTTGAAAGGAGCATCAGCATGTTTACGACCGATGACGATGTGGGTGTATCCCATGTTCTGACGATAGATGCCGTGCATGACAGCTTCTTTAGGTCCACCGTAGAACATTTTGATATCAAGACCGAGTAGTTTGACGCGATCTGGAACGGACTCTGATCGTGAACCCCAAAGCTCGGCATCGCTGTCGCCGTCGCCCATTTGACGTTCGCTGATGAGTGTCTCGTATGTCTGCATACGAATCTCAGCGTTAACGTCGTCTCCTTTTGTTTCACCAATCAATGGATTCAAAACAGCACCGGCGTTTTTGCCTTCTTTGAGAAGCTTCTCAAGAGCATAAACCAGGGCATACTCGTGAGCACGGTGCAATGGATTTCGTGTCTGGAAAGCGACTGCGGCGTCCCAACCCGCTTCAGCAAGTAACTTGCGGACTTCGCGAGGAGTCAAAACATATTGACCGAAGTTTGCATTCTTAGGTTGTGGCAAAGCCTGAATTTCTCCACCAATGAGGTGAGTTTTATCGGCATCTCCCACAAGAACCATGTCGGCTCCAGGGTGATCGGTACGATCTGTGAGATAGACTGAAGATATATACTTCTGCTTGTCCCATTCGTAGACATCATTGAGTTGCAGAGTCGCAACGACTTCGCCAGCAGGATTCGTAAGGGCGACCTTCTCACCAGCTGAAAGGGTGCCAGCGACTTCCGCTGTCACAGGAAAAGCGATTGGAATTGTCCAAGCGTATTTTTCGCCATTGTTCTCAATGACTGATTCTTCCAGCACGCGGTTGTAGGTTGCCTGATCCATGGGACCGGTCAGCGGACTGAGTGTTCCGTCAGCGAAACGGTAGACACTAGAGAGATCAGCAGCGGAAACGGGAACCTTCTTCAGGTCAGCGGCTTCCGTTTTGAATGCGTCAATCTGATCTGCCGCAACAGTGCAGCAAACAGGTTCTGAAAGTCCACCATGTGGGGCGATAAGATCTGCCATTGTTTTTCCTTAACTCCGAAATTCTATTGAAATTTTGTTCACTTTGTTGTGTAAAGTTGCTCTGCACATGTTGTTGTGGAGCACTATCACACATGAAGCACTGTAAATTATTGATCAACCTGCGGTCAGAATATCTCAGCAGGCGATCTTCCCAGCATACTCTCAGTCATCGCCGGGATTGGGAAAAGCCTTGCTCTATAGTATCAAGAAATTTCAATCCTCAGTCTCGCAGAAAGTATCGTCACGGTAGAGAAAGCCCGTTTCATCGTCAAGACTGACGATTTCGAGTTCTCAGTGGTGGCAGAGTTCTGAACTCTAGCAGTCAGTTTGCATTCAAGAAAAGAAATGATTCAACACAGAGGCACGGTAGGCTGATTCAAATCAATGCGAGTGGGAGAACTGGGAAGGATAGATTAAAGCCGTCAATTACAAAAAGATCGAGTCGACAGAAGGCATTGAAAAAGTGAAATTGTAAAATGTAAAGTGAAAAATGACTACAATTCATACTTCATTTTGCATTTGTCAATTGTCAATTTACACTTTTTAATATTCCAAAATATTCCAAATGGTTGCCAAACTGGTCTCAACTGGCGTGATGTTCTTTCGTGTAATCTCGTGAAATTTTCAACAGACCAGAGTCAGAGTGAGCATTGAAGAATGAATGGTGCGTAAGCAATCGACACCTCGTTTAAGATTTCTCCGCGTCTCAGTGCCTCCGCGGAGATTTTGCCTTTTGTTACTTTCAGCCGCTTACAGAATAACCGTCTGTTCGCGGTCGGGACCGATGGAGACGAAGCCGACTTCTGATTCCATTAACTCAGCAACGGTATCAATGTACTGTCGAGCTTCTTTAGGGAAATCTTCAAGCTTGCGAACTCCGGTGATGTCGGACTTCCATCCCGGCATCGTGCGATAAACAGGTTTCGCTTTCGCGAGATCGTCGAGTTGACTCGGGAAATCGGTCGTCCGTTCGCCATCGATTTCGTAGGCTTCACAGATTTTGAGTTCGTCCAGTTTGCTCAACACGTCGAGTAACATCAAGGCGATGCAATCGATCCCACTAACTCTCGCTCCATGACCTGTTGCGACAGCGTCGAACCAACCACAACGTCGAGGGCGGCCTGTGACCGTGCCGAATTCACGTCCTTCTTGGCGAATATGTTCGCCGGTTTCGTCCACCAACTCGGTTGGGCAAGGACCGCCACCAACACGTGTCGTGTAAGCTTTTACGATCCCGATGACACGATCAATCATTCGACTCGGGACACCGCTGCCGGCTTGAATTCCACAGCCAGAACTATTTGAAGAAGTGACATACGGAAACGTCCCGTGGTCGATATCTAAGAGGCTTCCCTGAGCACCTTCAAACAACATTGATTTGCCGTTTTTAAGTTCTCTATGGAGGTATGATGTCGTGTCGATGACCGAGTCTCGCAATTGATCGATGTAGACCATGTACTCGTCATACAATTCTTGAGCGGTCGGGATCTCAGCCGTTGGATCAAAGGCTTTAATGATGATGTTCTTCGCTTCGACGATCTCATCCAGACGTTCACGGAACAACTCTGGACGAAGTAAATCGCCCATTCGAATTGCGTGAGTTCGACCAATTTTATCGCGATAGCAAGTACCGATTCCACGCATTGTGGTCCCGATTGCTTTGTCTCCACGACGAGCTTCGAGGATCGCTTCTTCAATCATGTGATAAGGGAAAATCACATGAGCTTTATCGCTGATGAGCAGCTTTCCAGGTTGAACACCCTGAGCTTTGATTGATTCAATCTCACTCAGCAACGCCTTCGGATTCACTACCACTCCGTTTGCGATCACAGAGACAGCATTGGAACGCAGAATTCCTGAAGGAAGAAGTGAGAGTTTGTAGGTCTGACCGTCAAACATGACTGTGTGGCCAGCGTTATTACCACCCAGATAACGGACAATAATTTCGTGTTGGTCCGAAAGGATATCAACAATCTTACCCTTCGCCTCGTCTCCCCACTGAAGACCTACTACTGCAGTCACTGCCATAACAATTCCAAAATCCGAAATAGATCGCGGTCGTCGATACCAAACTCTCGCGCAATGAAAATCCGTCAGCGACAACTGACGGACCATACCGTTTTTACTCGAAGTTTCGAGTTTAGCAATGAACTATCCCGAGGTCAGCCGAACAAATCAATGAGATGCCCAATAATCAATGACTGTCACGTCCTTCAAGATGGGTTTGAGCTTTATGACAAATTCTTTATGAGCCGGGTGCGGCAGATATTCGTCTCGATCCTTTTCTGACTTGAAGGTCACAAGAAAGCAGTGTGTGTGCGTCTTGTTTAACCCTTCTGGGCTGTTGTTTGTACCCCACTCGTAGGCGTGGATCGTTTTAATCTGCTTGGGGAGTTCGCCGAAAGCCTTCACGATCTCGGTAATTTGATCCTCTGTGGCATCATCGTTAAAGGAAAACATGACCACGTGTCTTAACAACTTCTGTTCCTTAGCCGTTTGGTCTTTCTCTGCTGCATGCAAATTCGCTACAAATCCAGCGACCAAGACCAATGTGAGTACGTAATATCCCGTTTTCAATCTCAACATTGAGATTCTCCTGGTAAGAAAATGTGATTTATAAATCGCCATAACGCGAAAAATTCAGATCCACATTGAGTATAGGCTTAGCTGCCTCTCGATGTAAACCTATTGAAGGAAAGGTTTTTCGGCGCGTTGACATTGCTGTGACAGAGTTTGCGCAACTTTGACTAAAGTTTCTCCTTCACCTGACAGAATATCCCCGAAAATCTGATAGAATACTCCCATCAAAAGAGGCAAGGAAGCTCTACTCCTTGATTCCATTTAAAGAACTGGGACAAATAATAATGTCTACTCTCATAGAACGCCCTGAATCCGAAGAAATGGACGTTGAGTCGTCTGATCTTTCCAATGATTCAGCAGTCCAAGTCATCACTGAAGAGACCACCCTTGAGGAAAACCCCGAGGCTGTCCTCGTTGATGGTGTCGATGTCGACGCACTGCACGAACGACTGGAAGTTGAACGTGAGCCGAAAAAACAATTGAGCCAAAATGCGATGGAGCGGCAAGAGATTCTTGCTTACTTTTCACCAGATCGGCTCGCGTGGAAAAATGTTGACTGGATTGTCGCTGGCTGGATGATCGCCATGCACGTCGGTGCGTTGATTGCCCCGTTCTACTTTACATGGCAAGCATTTGGTGTTGCAGTTGTCTTGCACTGGCTCACCTGCAGCATCGGAATTTGCCTCGCTTACCACCGCTGCCTGTCTCACAGATCATTAAGACTGAAATGGCCTGCGAAGGTCGTCGCAACATTCTTTGGCGTTATCGCTGGTGAAGGTGGTCCGCTGCGGTGGACAGCGACTCATCGTGTTCACCACGGTCAATCAGACCAGGAAGGTGACCCGCACTCTCCGCTGGAAGATGCCTGGTGGTCACACTTGTGGTGGATGATGCTCAATCACCCAAAACGCAAAGACGAATTGCTGTTCAAGCATTATGTTCCCGATCTCACTAAAGACAAAACTCTTGTCTTCTTCGAGAAGACATTCCCGCTCTGGTTATGGGGAACAGGACTGACTCTCCTCTACTTTGGTGGTCTTCCAATGTTGCTTTGGGGATTATGTGTGCGTGTTGTGCTTGCCTACCACAGTACATGGTTAGTCAATTCAGCCACACACTTGTGGGGATACCGCAACTATGAAACAACTGACGCCTCACGAAATTTGTGGTGGGTGGCAGTCGCTGCTTATGGCGAAGGCTGGCACAACAATCATCACGCTCATCCACGTCTCGCACGAGCAGGTCACAAATGGTGGGAACTCGATCCAACCTGGTGGGCAATTTCATTCCTGAGACTGATCGGGCAAGCGGTCGATGTCGATGACCGTATTCCAGAACCATCAAAGTCGTAACAAGTCGGTAGGCTGATGAAGATCAAGCCGTCGCCTACCAGTAGATAAGTGTAAATTACTTAGAAACAAAAAGCCGGTCGATAATATCGACCGGCTTTTTCTATGGAATTGACGTCATTTCTCATAGATCACCCATCGGCACCCGTTTTCACAACTTCAATGAGCTGACTGCGAGGGCTAAATAGTAGTCCCGCTCTGCGCAACTTTTGTTGTTGAGAGTGAGGAGTGATTTGGTATGCCGAAGATGCGAAAAGTTTCACGTGATGAAGTTCTTGGATTGGCTGAGGAACTTGCTGCGGAGTACGGCGAGTCGCTGACGTTGACTGCGTTTCGACGGGAGACGGGGCTTTCTCAGCATGTAATCTTCGACTTGTTTGGCAACTGGAAAAACTTGCGAACAGAAGTCGGCTTAACTCCCGAGTCACCACGGGCGCGAAACATGATTTCCAAAGATCAGATTCTAAAATTGATGAAAGAACAGGTCGCTGAGCATGGAGAACGACTCACTGAAAACATGTTCCTAAGAGCAACTGGTCTCTCGGGCAGAATGGTGGCTGACCGGTTTGGGAGTTGGGGAAATCTGCGGGAAGCGATGGGCTTAAAATGCCGAGCGGTGATTCGGCCGCATTACACCGACGAAGATATTTATTTCGACCTGTATCGAGTCTTCCGTCAGTTTCGAGAAGATCCTATCTATCACCGACATCGCTACCGAGGCGGAAAGATCAGCCCTTTCACGATCAGTTACCGCTTCGGCTGCTGGCGAGGAGCCAAACTCTACTTCGCCCAGTTCCTCAAAGACCACGGCTACGACGGAGAAAGCTGGTCCATGCCGGAAGAGTTAGAGAAGAAGTTTTGGGAGTACGAGAAGGCAAATAAATGAATGGGCTTTTGTTTTTTGAACTGCCAAGCGTTTACCGCTCATTCACTGCTGGGCAAGCCAGCAGTGAATGAGCGGTGTACGATTTAATGATGTCACAATCTGATCACAAACGGGCTCATCGAAAACGGGTTAAACACATTCATGAACCGGGGCATCTGCATGAGTTGACATTTTCATGTTATCGGCGGCTACCCTTGCTCACGAATGATCTGTGGCAAGTTATGCTCGCTGAAAGTATTGATCGAGCAATCGAGCGGCATCACTATCGCTTAATCGCCTTCGTCTTGATGCCGGAACATGTTCATCTGTTGGTGTTACCGGAAAGAGATGCTTCGACGATCTCAAAGTTGCTTTTTGCCATTAAACGCCCTTACTCATATCGCATTAAACAATTGCTGACCGAGAAGAAAAGTCCGCTGCTCGACAAATTGACGATTCGTCAACGACCGGGAGTGACCACATTCCGCTATTGGCAAGAAGGTCCTGGATATGATCGAAACATTTTCGAACCAAAGACAATTGAAGCTTCGATTCAATACATTCACGAGAACCCGGTGAAACGAGGACTCTCTCAACGTGCCATTGATTGGAAATGGTCGAGTGCTCGGCAGTTTGTCTTTCCAGATCAGCAACCGGATTCAGATTTACCGAAGGTCGATTCGCTTCCCCCGAATTACGTTTTGCCAAATTGAACGTCCATTGGGCACTGACTTTCAGCACTGCTCAGGTCTCCGGTCTAAGGAAACAAAATACATTGTACCGATTGTAAAAGTACTCTGCGTGGAATGGTAACGGCTGTGCGTCTGTGACACAGGAAATTTGAACTGTAAGAGTTTCACTCTGGTCGAGATCCCTCCCAGGTGTTGAGATCTTTGCCCAAACTTCCGTTGGCACGATGCCCTGAGTGAGCTTTTGAAAATAGCGATTTGAGAACGATGGCGAGGGAATACAGTAACGGATTTTCCATTGGGGCTCTGCCCCACAGTTGCCTCCCCAATTACTCCCATCCGTGAAACTCACAAACAAGTATGGACGATAACTGCGTTCAACCATGCGGCGTCCTGTTGCCTCGAACGACGCTCCAAATTGACCAGCAAGCAATTTCACGGTTGACGCTGTGACCGGGCGGCTGTTCGCTTCCATCTCAAAACGCTCTCCTAAAAACAAGAGATCCGCAGCCACGCGATTGGCTTCTTGTTCATACGTTAAGTGAGTTCTGAAACTCATGTCGACTTCATCACAAACATACAGACTATTCTGATGTTGGGGGAGAATGTAGTGACCAATCTCATGGAGCACGCTGAATCTGGTTCGGTTCTCACTCAATGATTGATCCGAAGCTATCAATCGGTCGTGAAAAGAAATCATTGCCCGAGGAGTGATGCCATCAAAAGTCTCACGAGCGACCGGTGCCAGTTCGGTTGCGAAATCAACACTCATGTATTGTAGCTTAAGAAACTCTAACAGGTCATGGGGGTTGACTTGGGGCTGCTCTTTTTGACCTGCGGCATTGAGAAGATGATCCACAAGTTCCTTCGACTCTAAATGCAGGTAGCTGGCAGCAAACTCACTCATGCCCCCTCCGCCTTTGCCTGAAGTTCCAACAATCGTTCGCGAATCGCTTCGCGGTCAATCATACTCATTGAATCTCCGTGGGCAGCCAACGCCGTCTGATTCGCACCTTTTAAGGTTTCAAGACTTGCGAAGTAACTTTGAAGCAGTGGCTTACGTTCGAGGCTTCGCTGGGCATCAATGTCGGCGAACATCTCGGGATGTTGATCCACAACACGAAGCAAGGTGTCTGTTGACTTGTTCTGAATCGACTTTCCGTTTTCCCACCGGGTATAGCTTTTGTCTCCAGCCCCCAACATCTGAGCCATTTCAACAGCACTCAATCCTGTTTTGGCACGGATCTGTTTAATCTCATCGGGAGACAACAATCCCAATCGCTTGAGTCGCTCCTGTTGAATCGCTTGGCTCAATTCATCAGGGATAATCTCTTCGTTGCAAGTTGAGCAACCCTGCCACTGTGCATTCGGAATCTGAATCACTCCACCGGGAATGTTGTCTGGGACAGCCATCTCAAAGACGCCGGTTCGTTCTTCCAGTGTTTCATTTCCACAAAGGGGGCAATTGTGTTGCATTGGTCAAACTCCCTGTTTAATGATTTGGATGAGCCGAGAGAATCAGCATAGTCTTATTAGAGCCTTGGGGTATTTGAAGCACGACTTTGATGTAGTACAAGCTGTCGTTGATTCGTGGTTTCATCTCGAATGCTCTCTGACCGAGCATACCCGGAACAGAATGCAGAGTTGTGCCTTTGACGCGCTCCCCAGCATCAATCAAGGCGATGATTTCATCACAGATGTCTGCCTTTGTTAGGTTTCGCCCCATAAAGGCGTATTCAACTCTCGTTGTTGTCAGCACCGATTCAGGATGAGAAGCCAAGTCGCGGATCTCTATTAACTCCTGTTCGGTTGCATCTCCTTCACTCATTCTATCGGTCCAGCTCCAAAAGTAAAACAAGTCGGGTATCAAATGATACCCCTAATGGTCTATTTTCGTCTAACTATAACGATTTTCTGCATTGTTCGGGCAGAATCTGCCCGAACAATGCATTCACGTCTCTATTCAGTTGATGATCCACAATCAGAATCTGTACTTCAGCATACTACTCACTCGAAATAAAAAACCCTCGGGTCTCATTGAACCGAGGGTTTTTAACTTTTCAGTTGTTCCAACTTCGGCTGGCATCGAAGTTGGTTGTTTTAGCCCTTAGTTGATTATCAACTACAGACCATGTTTTGTCCACGGTTGTGGTAAAGATGACAGTTGCCGCTTCTTCGCTTGGTCGAAGTGTAGTCATTGCGGGTGAGGGGGATTCGGGGGTAATTTCAAGGGGGATTATTTCGTTTGCGAAGCGATAAATCTGCTTGGTGGTATGAAGTGGTCAATCAGGGTGCTGCGAAGCGATGAATCGATTGGGGGATCGTTGGGGGCGGTGCGGTCAATTGGTGTTTTGTGGGGTTGTGAAACGATGAATCGCGGTTAGCTGCGTTCGGGGTGTTTTCCGGGGAGCCAATTGTTGTAGGGAGTCACGAACGGATGGGTTTGTTTAAGGCGTTTGATTTTGATCGGGTTGTCTTCGACGTACTTGATTGTGCGGTGCATGTCGGCAGTTGTGCTGAGGAAGACTTTGTAGCCTGGACCGCCCCAGATGGGGTGGTCTTTGCGAAACGATGAATCTGGCAATGCATTGCGAAGCGATAAATCTGCACATGAAGTGCTAAACGACGAATCGGCACTTGAAGTGCGGAACGTTGGATCGATTTCAAGCAAAAAATCTCGTGATGTGGTTTGTAGATTTTCGATCATCTGTTCGGCTTTGTCGCGGTGTTTTCGGATGATGACATGCACATGATCGGGCATGATGACGCAGGCGTAGCAGGTGTACTTGAATTGCTCGATTGCTTGGGCGAAACCGCGAGCGATGATTTGGGTTTGCTCGTTGTTGAAGATGATGATCGGGAATTTTAGAACTTCTTGAGCACGTTCGCGGAATTCGTTGAGTTCTTTTGATGTGGGTTGATTCTGTTTTCGTCCGTAATGGTGTGGACCGAGGTTGGCGATTTTCGGGATGAGGACTTCTCTGGAGAGGCTGCCGCGGGGATCGTTGGGGAGCCAGTATCCGTAGTTCGTGAAAATGAGATGATGGGCGATGATCATGGTTTCTTATTGTGCATTGAACTTGCGAAACGATGAATCGTGTGAGTAAAAAAAATGCGAAGCGATAAATCTTGGCGATTTATCGCTTCGTATGAAAAGTGCTTTCGTTCTATTAAATTTAATTATTCTGCGAAACGATGAATCTTTTTATGAGCAACCCATACTCTGTCCGCAGTTGTGGCACAGGTAGCAGTTGCCGTTTCTTACGGTGATGCTTCCGCAGGCGTCGCATGCGGGGGCGTCGCTTTGGAAGTGGGCAAATTGTTCATCCCGCGTGGCGGTTTGGTCTAGGGTTGCGGTTTGTTGCGAAGCGATGAATCGCTCTGTGCTGGGAGAGCTTCCGTTTCCGTTGGAACCGTTACTAGCTCCGTTTGTACGGCTGAGGATGCGGTTGACTGCGTTTGAAGCGGCGTCCTGTGCTTCTCCCTCTGCTTCATCTTGAAGAGAGGGCTCAGACGGGTTTGGCTCACCACTTTCAGGCGATGACTCGATGCCGCGGTTGGGCGTGTTCGCTTCGCGGTAGCCGTCGATGAAGGTGATGCCGAGCCAGCGGAAGATGTAATCGACCACAGACTTCGCCACCGGGATGTCGGGATTGGTCGTCCAGCCGGAGGGTTCGAAACGAGCGTGGCTGAACTTGTTGACCATCGCATCGAGTGGCACACCGAACTGCAAGGCGAGTGACGTCTCGGTGCCGATGACGT